>NZ_JBHFOM010000003.1:0-182657 GCF_053543955.1 Colwellia sp. E150_009 | reverse complement strand
AGGCTTATATGCGGCGTTATTGATTTTGACAAGGGAATGACCATTCTCTTCAATCAATGCCTTGCCTCTAAGCCTTTTAATTCTCGCTGAGTGGGAAAGAACTTAATCAACTTGGTATAAAAGCTATCGGTATTATAAAAAAAATCCTCAACTTAATATAAGGTGAGGATTTTTGTTGCTTGTGTTCCTGCTATTGCTAAACAAATATACTTTTCATTAACCAGAAGAAGATTATTGATAAACCAGCACCCACAGGTAATGTAATAACCCATGACACAACAATATTACGTACCACACCTAGGTTAATAGCCGCAATTCCACGTGCCATCCCCACACCTAATACTGCTCCAACTAAAGTTTGAGTAGTTGAAATAGGTAACCCTGCGCCAGAAGCAATAACCACAGTACATGCCGCGGCTAGCTCCGCCGCAAAACCACGACTTGGTGTTAAATGTGTAATACCTTGGCCTATGGTTGCGATGACTTTATGACCAAAAATAGCAAGACCAGCAACAATACCGAAGCCTCCTAAAGGTAATATCCACCAAGCTATTGTTGATTTAGCAGCAATTTGACCACCATTATCAACAATACTTACCACGGCTGCTAGTGGTCCAATAGCATTGGCTACATCATTTGAACCATGAGCGAATGCCATACAACAAGCGGTAACTATCATTAAAATGGCAAATACTTTTTCAACATTAGCATAATGAGTTTTAAGGGCTGCGGTTTCATCAAAGTTAATGCGACTAATAAAAAACTTACCTATTGACGCAACTATAATAGCTGTAATTGCAGCATATATAAAACTATCTGCATTACCAATATGTAAATCTATATGCTTTAAACCTTTTTTGATTGTCACTAGCGCTAAAACGAAACCCGCTAAAAACATATATAATGGTACCCAGCGTTTTGCTTGTTGTAACGGTTTTTCCGTATCAAAAATCAGTTTCTGAGCACTGTTAAAAATAAGAAAAGCGATAACACCAGAAATCAGTGGTGTTATGATCCAACTGCCTACAATGCCCCCTACTTTCGACCAAGTAACTGCATCAACACTCACCCCCATTGCAGCAAAACCAACAATAGCACCTACAATAGAATGTGTGGTTGATACAGGCCAGCCCAATGCAGAAGCTATGAGTAACCAAGTGGCCGCAGCAAACAAGGCTGAAATCATACCAAAAACGAGTAATTCAGGTGAATCAACGAAAAAACTCGCATCTATAATTCCTTTGCGGATAGTTGAAGTAACCTCTCCCCCGGCCAAATAAGCACCAGCAAATTCAAATACCATTGCAATAATAATGGCCTGTTTTATAGATAACGCTTTAGATCCAACAGAGGTGCCCATAGCATTAGCAACATCATTAGCCCCAATACCCCACGCCATAAATAAGCCAACAACAGCCGCAATCATAACTAGAGTCGTACCTGAATTAAGTAAAATATCCATCAGTTAAACCCTACTTTCTAGCTAAAAGAATTTCTAAACGTGCACCAACACGTTCAGCTAGATCAGCTAAATCGCCAACCCAATCAAAAATTTGATATAAGAAGATTACATCAATTGGATTTAAATCTTTTTCAATAGCAAGTAAATCTTTACGTAAAGCAACCTGCATAAGATCCGTATCATTCTCTATTTCATCTAGTTGATTAATCATCTTCTCAACCAATTCAACTTCTCGGCCTCGAAAACCAGTCTCCAATAAATCATCTAACTCATTAATCGCTTCCGCTGCTTTTTCAGTTGCTTCAATACAACGCGCTAAATAGAGATTAAATTGTTCCTGTAGAGTTTCAGGAATTTCTAACTTACGTCCTAAAATTCGACCGGCAATGTCTTTAGCTTTGTTGGCAATTTTATCTTGTTTGGATAATAACTCAAGCAAGTCAGCTCTATCCACTGGCATAAACAAACCACCAGGTAACTCTAAACGTAGTTGGCGTTTTAAGTCATCGGCATCTTTTTCTACTTTTGATAACCTACGACGAATCTTAGCAGCTTCACCCCAGTTATTCTCACTACAGGCACTAAAGAATGGGATAAGTAGATTGCTACATTTAACAACCAATTTAATATGTTGTTCTAATGGTTTAATAGGGGATTTGGCAAAAACACCCAATATTGAATTTCTGGCCATAGTTGGTTTCCAGTTATTATTTTCATAGTAAATCGATAAATGCTGATCATACCGCATTTATTTAACGAAGGTAATCTTTGCTATAAAAAGGTTAGATGTGTAGCGTTCATTATTTTATTGTTCAGGAGTATATGTCACTTATGTGACAGTTTTATTACAACGATGGAACAGAATTATATCATTATTACTATCCATAAAAGTATTATACTAAAATAATGTTATTTTAAGAAAAACTTATAAATAAGTTTATGAATTAATTTACCATAAGGAGGAAAAGCATTAGCTGCTGTATTAATTTTACCTTTTTTAAAAACTGATTTAGCTTTAGAAAAAGTTAAAAAACCTTCGTGTCCGTGGTACTGCCCCATACCTGAAGGCCCAATACCACCGAAAGGCATGTCGTCTTGGGCAACATGCATTGCAGCATCATTTAAACACACTCCACCAGCATGCGTTTGTTCTAACACTATTTGTTGAGTGTGAGTGTTATGGCTGCATAAATATAATGCTAATGGGCGTGCTCTATTATTAATGTAAACAATTGCTTGAGCTAAATTAGTATAACTAACAATAGGTAAAATTGGACCAAAAATTTCTTCTTGCATTAACAGCATGTCATCACTAACATTATTGACAAGTGTTAAGGGCATTTTCCCTTCTGATAAACATGCCTGTTCACTATCGTTACCCAAGGTAGTTAAAATAGCGCCTTTATCTTTAGCATCTACTAACAACTGATTTAAGCGATTTAACTGTACATCATTAATAATTGCACCATAATCACTGTTCTGTGCAACACTCGGATACATCTTATTAAATTGATGGCTAATGGCTTGTTTCAGTTCATCAACTCGACCTGTAGGACACAATATATAATCTGGTGCAACACAGGTTTGCCCCGCATTGAGCGTTTTTCCTAAAATAAAACGAGACACGGCATCGTTAATATGAATTTCATCATCAATAATCGTTGGTGATTTCCCCCCAAGTTCAAGCGTAACAGGAGTTAAATTTTTAGCTGCCGCCGCCATAACAATTTTTCCAACACGCGTTGATCCTGTAAAAAGTAAATGGTCGAATGGCTTAGCCGAGAAATGTGCCGCAACATCAGAACCACCACAAATGACAGCAACTTTATCATTAGAAAAAACACTTCCTAACATCTTTTTTATCACAAGGTTTGTCGCTGGAGTAAATTCAGACATTTTAATCATCGCCCTGTTGCCCGCGGCAAATGCTGTTGTTAAAGGGCCAATAGATAAAAATAAAGGATAGTTCCAAGGTGTAATAATACCAACCACACCTAAAGGCTGATACATAACATACGCTTTTGCAGGCTGAAACAATACACCAACATGACGTTTAGAGGGTTTCATCCATTTTTTGATATGTTTAATGGCATAATTTATCCCCAAAATAGTCGGCATTAAATCCCCCATTTTACTATCATCAACGCTTCTACAACCAAAATCTTTTGACATTGCTTGAACCAGATCTTCCTGATGCGCCAAAACAACGGTTTTCAGTTTAACTAAATCATCAATACGCGTTTGTGCTGATAAGTAAGGATCATTAACAAAGGCTGCTTTTTGTAAGAGTAAAGCTTCGTCAACTAAGTGAATTTCTTGTTGATCATCTGCTGCACTGTATAAATTATTCGCCATCGCTAGCTACCTCAATGATTGATTTTTATATGTTTTAAAATAATTACAACATTTATTGCTATACTTTTATTGCTAAACTACTATTGCTAAACTAAAGCTGTATGACTCATTCACATGCAATTATTAACAGTGAATAATTTACCTCATCCGATGAGTTATCTAAACATAATAATAGAGGCAAAGCGACAGTTTTTCACCTAAAACGTTTGACGATTAGTCATCATTGAAATAAACAAAAGAATAATCTATGAAAATTGAAAATTTAATGAGCACTAAATTACTCACACTTTCGATGGACTCACCATTAAGTAAAGTCAAAAATTTATTTGAAAGCAATAACGTGCACCATGTCATCATCACTGATGACGAAGGGTTAATCGCTGGAGTAATGACCGATAGAGATTTGTATAAACACCTGAGTCCAACGGTAGGTACAAGTCATGAAACTTATAGAGACACGGCTTTAATGCATAAAAAAGTACACCAAGTCATGACTAGAAACGTAGTAGCTATTGATCCGCAACAAACATTAAATGAGGCCGTATTGCTTTTATACGATAATCACGTTTCTTGTTTACCTGTTGTAAATAAACAAAATAAACCCGTAGGTATCATTACTTGGCGCGATCTTTTAAAGGTACTTGCTTTAAAATATAGAAAAAAATTAGAAACAAATTAGAAACAAACATTAAAAGTAAAAAATTTAGGAAGCTTAAGCTATTAAGGGGAAATATATTTCCCCCTTTTCAAATCTATTCGAACTATTCGGCTAAATCATCAAACCCATCAAGCGTTACACCTGCTAGCCCACCTGTACCACCTTGTTCATTACTACGTAGCTTAATCATTAAGCGTAAATCATTAGGTGAATCTGCATGGTGGAGTGCATCCGCATACGTAATTAAACCTCGATCATATAAATTAAACAAGGCTTGGTCAAAGGTTTGCATTCCCTGCTCATTTGATTTTTCCATCACTTCTTTAATACTACCAATTTCGCCTTTTTTAATTAATTCAGCAATGTAAGGCGAATTTAATAATATTTCTATCGCCGCAACTCGACTATTTCCGTCTGTTGTGGGGACTAACTGTTGGGCAATTATTCCTCTAAGATTTAATGCTAAATCAAATAACAATTTACCATGTTGGTCTGCTGGTACTAAATGCATTATACGGTCAATTGCTTGGTTAGCATTGTTTGCATGTAAAGTCGCAATACATAAATGCCCTGTTTCAGCAAAACTTAACGCATGTTCCATAATTTCTTGGCTGCGAATTTCTCCGATAAGAATAACATCAGGTGCTTGCCGTAAAGAACTTTTTAATGCTGCGTCAAATGATTCAGTATCTAAACCTACTTCTCGTTGCGTTACCATACTTTTAGCATGCTCATGTACAAACTCAACAGGATCTTCAATCGTTAAAATATGTCCGCGAGAGTTACGATTTCGGTAACCAATTAAAGAAGCCATTGAAGTAGACTTACCCGTCCCTGTACCACCAACAAAAAGAACTAACCCCCGTTTAGACATAACCACATCTTTTAATATAGGAGGCAAGCCCAAATCATCCGCATTGGGAATCTCAGTAACAATACGACGAATAACCATACCCGCCATATCTCGTTGCCAAAATGCTGAAACACGAAAACGTCCTATATTTTCAATTGAAATGGCAAAGTTACACTCCTTTTCCTCATCAAATTGACGAATTTGCTTTTCATTCATTGCATTATGAACTAAACCTAATGCTTCTTCAGGCGACAACTCATGATCAGCAATCGGCTGCAACTCACCATTAATTTTAGCACTAACGGGTAATTTAGCGGTAACGAACATATCGGATGCATCAGCAGCAACCATTTTTTCTAATAACTGATGAAAATTCATTGGTTATTCCTGTCTACTATTTAACAAAAAATTAAAAGCTTCTGAATTGATTTTTGTCGACAGCTTTTTCCATAGCGGCACCTTTAGTGATAATGCCTCGGCTCACTAAATTTTGTAAGCATTGATCCATCGTTTGCATTCCATTAGACATACCCGTTTGAATCGCTGAATACATTTGTGCAATTTTATCTTCTCGTATTAAATTACGAATTGCGGGTGTTCCTATCATAATTTCATGAGCAGCAACTCGACCACCACCCACTTTTTTAATTAACGTTTGAGATATAACCGCTCGCAGTGATTCTGACAACATAGAGCGTACCATTGATTTTTCTTCACCTGGAAATACATCAATAATACGGTCGATGGTTTTAGGTGCGGAAGTGGTATGCAAGGTACCAAAAACCAAGTGGCCCGTTTCGGCTGCGGTCATCGCCAAACGAATGGTTTCTAAATCACGCATCTCACCTACAAGAATAACATCGGGATCTTCACGTAATGCAGAGCGTAATGCCGCTTCAAAGCTTAAGGTATCGCGATGCACTTCACGTTGGTTAATCAAACACATTTTATTTTCGTGTACAAATTCTATCGGATCTTCAATGGTTAAAATATGGTCGTGTTTCATATCATTAATATAATCAACCATTGCAGCTAAGGTGGTTGATTTACCAGAACCTGTAGGCCCTGTAACCAAAACTAAACCACGCGGTGTATCAGAGATTTCTCTGAATATATCAGGACAACCTAACTCGTCAAGCGATAATATTTTACTTGGAATGGTACGAAAAACTGCTGCTGGTCCACGGTTTTGGTTAAATGCATTTACCCTAAACCGTGCCAAATTAGGTACTTCAAATGAAAAATCCACTTCAAGTTTTTCTTCATATTCTTTACGCTGACGATCATTCATAATGTCATAAACTAACGCATTCACGTCTTTTGCATCAAACGCAGGAATGTTAAGTTTACGAACATCACCATCAACACGGATTGATGGTGGCGTACCTGTTGATAAATGTAAATCTGACGCCTCATGTTGTACACTAAAAGCAAGTAGTTCGGTAATATCCATAAAAAACCTCGGTGGTGTTATCTGTTAAAATATCAATTGTTAACGTATTATACCCATCTTAAAAACAACGGTTACCTGTTCAAATACATTGGTTAAAACATTAGTTACTAAAATGATGAATAAAATTAAAGAAAATATACAAAAAATACAATCACAAATTGATCGTGCTTGTCATGCTACTTCTCATGTTAGTACTTATGCTGATACCCATATACCAGTACAAGAAAATAAAGCACCTTCAAATAATAATCAAAATTGTGTCACTTTACTCGCTGTTAGTAAAACAAAACCAGTATCTGCAATAGAGCAAGCATACCGTGTGGGACAACGTGACTTTGGTGAAAACTATTTACAAGAAGCAATAGAAAAAATCACGGCATTATCACATTTACCTGATATTTGTTGGCACTTTATTGGACCGATTCAATCCAATAAAACGAAACAAATTGCACAACATTTTAACTGGGTTCACAGCGTTGATCGAGCCAAAATAGCTCACCGTTTAAATGAGCACTTAAGCAACCAAGTTCAACAACATAATTGTCAAGATACCTCGCTAAACATTTGTTTACAAGTCAATATTAGTGAAGAACCCTCAAAATCTGGCATTATGGTAGATGAGATGTTTTCTTTAGCTGAAGTGGTTGATAATTGTGATAAACTTAAATTGCGTGGCTTAATGGCTATTCCAGAAAAAAATTCTGGTGTAGCTAGCTATGATAAAATGCAACACTTGTTTAAAAAATTACAAGCCCAATATCCAACGGTAGATACGCTTTCAATGGGCATGTCCAATGATTTAGAAATAGCGATTGCTTATGGCTCTACCATGGTTAGAATCGGTACCGCTATTTTTGGTGAAAGAGACTAAAACAGTCCACTTACTGAAATTAAAACGCTGACACACATTCAAGCAAAACTGTATTTCAAAAAAAGGTAATTAATCTTCATGAAAAAAATAGCATTTATTGGCGCCGGCAATATGGCACGTGCAATTATTATTGGCTTAGTTAATTCAGGAGTTGCAGCAAAAGATATTATAGTTGCTAATCCATCTCCAGAAAAAAGAATACAACTAGCCAATGAATTTGGCGTACAACAAACCAGTGACAACATTGAGGCAGCAACTTTTGCCGATATTATTGTATTATGCGTAAAACCTCATTTTATCTGTGATGTATGCCAACAACTCACAAATACGCTTGATATTTCAGCTAAACTTTTTATTTCAGTTGCAGCGGGTACAACCGTTAATCAAATTCAACAGGCACTTAATTGTAATGCTGCTCTGGTTCGCGTGATGCCAAATACCCCATCACAGTTAGGTTTAGGCATGAGTGGCATGTTTGCATCAAAAGAAGTAACCACTGAACAAAAAGCTGCAAGTGATAAACTAATGTCCGCGGTAGGTAAAGTGATTTGGTTAGCAACGGAAGATAAAATTAATGATGTCATTGCCGTTGCAGGCTCTGCCCCTGCTTACTTTTTCTTATTTATGGAAGCAATGGAAAAACACGCCAAAACATTAGGTTTTAGTGCACAAGAAAGCAGAATGTTAGTACAACAAACTGCTTTAGGTGCGGCACAAATGGTTGAACATAATACTGCAGCTATCAATACACTGAGAGAAAACGTTACCTCAAAAGGCGGTACCACTTTTGCGGCGCTTGAACAATTTAGACATGATGGTATCGACCAAATGGTCAGTAATGCGATGAATGCCGCTATTGCACGTGCTGAAGCGATGGCACAAAATAAGTAAAGTTTCGAGCTTCGAGCTTCGAGCTTCGAGCTTCGAGCATAGTTTAAGATTTTGGAGAGATGATGGAAGCAATATTATATTTGTTAAGGTTTGCGTTCGATGCCCTTTTAATGATTCTCATCATGAGATTCTGGTTACAATGGGTTAAAGCAGATTTTTATAACCCATTAAGTCAATTTATTGTAAAAGTGAGTAACCCTCTGGTTGTACCTCTACGCCGAATTATCCCTGGCTTAGGGGGCTTAGATTTAGCAACACTATTAGTTGCCTATATTGTTGCTACCCTAAAGTTTTTCACTTTGGCAGCGTTAGCTGGAGAAAACTTAGGGGCACTAGCCTTTTACATTGGCTTGTTGGTACTAATTAAGCAAGCAGGATTTTTACTGTTTATGATCATGATAATCATGGCTGTTATGAGTTGGGTTGTACAAGGTTACAATCCAACCTTAGCTATATTTTATCAATTAACCGAACCATTTTTAAACCCGATTAGGCGTATTATCCCTAACCTAGGGGGATTAGATTTATCAATGATCGTGGCTTTTTTAATCATGAATGTTATTAACATTTTACTTGCTGGATCTTTACCGTATTGGGCTGCTCTTTAATGGCTTATTTTAATATATAAAATTGCATATAAAGAACCAACGTATAAAAATCAACAAAATTGAATCAGTTCAGAGGACACCATGAGCCACACTATAAATAATTCAATCATAAAATGTTTACTTGCCATCACTATCAGTTTAGTGGTTATGGCCTATGCTAGCGCAGAAAACATGAAAAAACTCGGTTCCATGAATGTACATTACATGGCTATCGGCTCAACTTTTTTCACACCCGAAATAGCTAAAGCTTACGGAATAACGCGTAGTCGTTATAACGGACTCGTTAATATTTCAGTGCTTGATAATACCAAGCCAGGTAACCCTGCCAAAACAATTAGCATCAATGGTCAAGCAAAAAATAACTTAGGCCAATTTAAAAACCTTGAATTCACCGAAGTTAAAGAAGGTGATGCCATCTATTATTTAGCACAAGTAAGTTACACTGATGAAGAAACACTGCACTTTACCCTAGAAATAACCGACGGCAAAGAACAGCAAACGTTAAAATTTTCACAAAAATTTTATGTCGATTAAAACAATTTAATACCACCTTAAGGTGCGGGATTCATGTCATGTCTAAAATAGTATTAGCCACAGGCAATCAAGGTAAAGTGAAAGAATTAGCTAGCTTATTGGCTGAACATCAAATTGAAATAGTGCCACAAAGTAATTTTAATGTGCCTGATGCAGCCGAAACAGGCACAACATTTATAGAAAATGCAATTATCAAAGCGCGTCATGCTGCTAAGTTAACAGGGCTACCAGCCATTGCTGATGACTCTGGTTTAGAAGTAGATGCTTTACAGGGAGCCCCCGGTGTTTATTCTGCTCGTTATGCTGATGATATTGTGGGCGAACACGTCACCGATGATGACAACATAAATAAGCTACTTAAAGCATTAGAAAACACACCAGATGATGAACGCAACGCCCGTTTTCATTGTGTTTTAGTTTATATGAAGCATGAAAATGACCCTACCCCAATAATTTGCCACGGTGTATGGCAAGGCAGTATTAGTCGCGAAAAACGTGGCGAACAAGGGTTTGGCTATGATCCTGTTTTTTGGCAAAAAGATTTACAATTATCTTCAGCACAATTACCACGTAATATAAAAAATAGATTAAGCCATCGCGGCCAAGCTTTAGCTCAACTGGTAAAACAGTTAGCAAAATAAAATGCATTATCTTCAAACTCGATATTAATCAATTTTATAGTGAGTACAACTTGTTAACCACGCCACCGCTCTCTTTATATATTCACATACCTTGGTGTGTGGAGAAGTGCCCTTATTGCGACTTTAACTCTCACGCACTCAAAGCCAAAGTTCCAGAGCAAGATTACGTAAAAGCGTTAATTGCAGATTTAGATGCAGATATTACACGCTTTAATCTACAAGGTAGAACGCTCCATTCTATTTTTATTGGCGGTGGCACACCCAGCTTATTTTCACCAGAAGCTATTGAAGAATTATTGAATCAAGTCTTATCACGATTTTCAAACAACTCGTCACAAAACAATGCTATTGAAATAACCTTAGAAGCCAACCCTGGCACGGTAGAAGCAGACAAATTTATTGGTTTTGCTAAAGCAGGTGTCACCCGTTTATCAATTGGTGTACAAAGCTTTGAATCAGAAAAACTAATAAAACTTGGCCGTATTCATAATGTTAACCAAGCAAAACAAGCAGCACAACTAGCTAAAAATTCAGGTGTAAAAAGTTTTAATATAGATTTAATGCACGGCTTACCAAATCAAAGTATTGAAAATGCATTAGACGATTTAAAAACAGCAATCAGCCTTAAACCTGACCACCTCTCTTGGTATCAATTAACTATTGAACCCAATACTGCATTTCATTCAAAACCACCTAAACTTCCGCAAGATGAAATTTTATGGAATATTCAAGATCAAGGCTTTGAGTTGCTCACAAAGGCTGGTTATCAACAGTATGAAATATCAGCTTTTAGTTTAGCAAATACAACACAAACGCAGCAGCATAGCACTCAATGTCAACATAACCTAAACTACTGGCGTTTTGGTGATTACCTAGGCATAGGTTGTGGTGCGCATGGCAAAATTTCCGATAGTGCAACTGGAATAATTCAACGAACAGTAAAAGTTAAACACCCAAAGGGTTACTTAGACCCAAGTCGAGATCCATTAGATCACTTAACTACCGTAACACGTGATGAGTTACCTTTTGAATTCATG
This sequence comes from Colwellia sp. E150_009, assembly GCF_053543955.1. Lineage (NCBI taxonomy): Bacteria > Pseudomonadati > Pseudomonadota > Gammaproteobacteria > Alteromonadales > Colwelliaceae > Colwellia > Colwellia sp. E150_009. The sequence goes on along the minus strand of NZ_JBHFOM010000003.1, from coordinate 171,294 downwards.
ATGAACCAATTAAGACTCTTTTCTAGTTTCACGCTAACCGATTATCAAGAACGAACAGGCTTAACAGCAGCTTCTATTTTGCCAACATTATTGCAAGCACAAAATCAACAATTGATGAAATGCACCGATTCACATACAACAAGCCAAAATAGCTGGCAAGTAACGCCTATGGGGCATCGATATTTAAATGACTTATTAGAGCTTTTTCTATCATGACATCCGTTGATGAAAGCAACGATCAATACTTTATGCAGCGGGCCTATGAATTAGCTCTGCAAGCAGAAAAAATTGATGAAATTCCTGTGGGTGCTGTGGTGGTTTACCAAGGAAAAATTATTGGGGAAGGGTTTAATCAGTCTATATTACTCAATGATCCCTCTGCCCATGCAGAGATGCTTGCAATTCGACAAGCAGGACAACAGCTTAACAATTATAGATTAGTAAACTGTACCTTATATGTCACGCTTGAACCCTGCCCTATGTGTGCTGGTCTTTTGGTACATAGCAGGATAAAACGACTTGTTTACGCGAGTGCTGACTTAAAAACTGGTGCTGCAGGAAGCGCTTTTAACTTGGTGAGTTCTACTCAACTTAATCATCAAATTATCGTAGACCAAGGGATTATGGCTCAGCAATGTAGCGCACTATTATCGGGGTTTTTCAAGCGTAGAAGGAATGAAAAAAAATTAGCTAAAAAAGCTCAACGTTGACTTGTCTATTAAAGCACAATCACATAGCCCAAATTATCAATTGATTTTTATTTCAGCTGATGACGTTTGACTAGCCACTTGATTCTCAACTTCATTACTCGCTTGGTTAAAGAAAAACTGACGGCGCGAGTTCACTTTATGATGCTGTACCTTTAAATGTTTCTTTCTTGCTGTTGCAGATACTTGTCTTCTTACTTTCATAATATTCTCTCTTTTATTGCTATTAAACGTTAATTTCACCTTATTATTATTGAAGAATATTACGTTCATATGACAAAAGATAAATATATTTTCCGCCACTTCCGCAGCAATTTTTATCCTGCATGATTATTTTTAATTCAACCTTATTCAGTGGTTTGAGAAACAGCTAACTCAGTATTATTAACATCTTGAACAGGTTCTTTTGACCTAGCGTCTAACCACGTTAGCGTATCGTAGTATCGACGAATGTTTTCAACATAATCTACAGGCTCACGGCCACGAGCATAGCCATATTTAGTTTTTTTATAAAACTTCTTTTGCTGTAATAAAGGTAATCGTGTTTTTACATCAACCCAACGATCAGGATCGCCGCCTTGCTGTTGCGTAATAATACGGGCATCATTTAAATGTCCAAAGCCAACATTATAAGAGGCTAAAGCAAACCAAACGCGGTCTGGGTTTGGAATTCTATCAGGCATTTTATCTATCATGCGTTTAAAGTATTTACTGCCACCTCGAATACTTTGCTCTGCATCTAAACGGCTTTGAATACCCATTTGTTTAGCAGTTGCCAACGTGAGCATCATCATCCCCCTAACCCCAGTATGAGAACGCGCATGAGGTTTCCAATGTGATTCTTGATAACTTATAGCTGCTAATAATCGCCAATCAATATCTTGGCTATACTTTTCAAACATAGCCTGATATTGGGGTAATTTAGTTTCAACCGCCTTAATAAAGGTGCGTGTCTCTACGTAATTAAATTCTTCAATATGACCGTAATATTTATCATCAAGCGCAAGTAACGTACCGTCATGATGAACTTCACCAAAAAATTCAACTAAGCTTGCTAATATTGCATCATCACCATTTTTACTAACCATCCACGCTAAAGGTTCAGCTTTATTTATCGTAAAGCCAACGCTAATTTCAGGGTAATACCGACGATTAATTGCCAAGGTATTACTATCTACTATGGTATAATCTATTTCGTCATTTAATAACTTAGCTAACAGTTCTTCACGGTCAAATTCGGTTGTTTCAATCCAATTAAGTGACGGGTTTGTTTGCTTTAATACCATCAAGCTTTCTGCATGACTTGAACTAGCGGTTACCATTAAACTGCCTGTTAAGTCGCTAATTTCTCTTGGTCTTACATTGCCCTGTTTAAACACAAGCTTTTGGCTAACTTCTGCATAACTTGGAGCGAAATTAAAGCGTTTTAAACGTCTATCTGTGACAGATAAACCAGCAGCAAGAACATCAACTTCACCAGTATTGAGTTTGATAAAAAGCTCATCTAGGGAGTAGCTCGGTATTATTTTTAGATTAACATTTAAATAATCTGCATATTTCTTCGCCAATTCATATTCAAAACCCGCATAAGCATTTGAATGCATATCGTTATTAGCAATTTCGTCTCCTTGAGCATAGAAATTATTCGCTGCATATAAAGTACCCACACTAACATAACCTCGCTCAATGATACGAGTAAGGCTAGCTTGCTGACTTTTTTCTTCACAAGAAAAAAGCGCACTTAAGAAAAAGAAAGTAATAAACAGTTTCTTTATTACGCCCTTCTTTTTTTGATAAATACATATAAATTTCATGGCTCAATTGTGTCGTGTATTCGCTTGTTAGCCAAGCTCTTTTTTTTTTAAGTTTACTTTGATCAAGAAATAATGATTTAGTATTGATTTAAAATAGCAAATTCACCACTTTCAAAGACTCACCCAAACGCATTTATTATTATAACTGAAAACTATATTTCGAGATCACTTATGTATATAATACGCGCGAAATTTTCGGTTAACCTTTACTGTTATATATGCTGGTTATTTATGCTGAAAAAAACGCTTTAAAAATTTAACCAAACCCTTAAACAAACTTGGTGATTACCCTATGACGATGCCTAAAACGACGTTAGTTAAAAACCTTCGTGGCGCTCCAGCACTTTCTGACTTTAGAATACAAAAGCTATTAACTCAATGCGAACATTTGGCGTTGCCAGTTATCGATATATACGCAGAATTCGCACATTTTGCCCAATTAAATGAAGATTTAACCACAGAAGAAGAAAACGTTTTACAACAATTATTGACATATGGCCCTACCATTGAAGAACATGCTCCTGAAGGGTTATTCATGCTAGTAACACCTCGTCCAGGTACTATTTCACCATGGTCATCTAAATCAACCGATATTGCTCACAACTGTGGTTTAAATAAAGTTGGCCGCCTAGAACGTGGCATGGCTTATTATATTACTCTAGACGCAGACATTAAATTAACGCCTGAACAAACTATTCAACTGTCGGGCTTATTGCACGATCGCATGATGGAAAGTGTATTTAACAACTTTGATGATGCCGCTAATTTATTTGCCAGTGCAGAGCCAGGTAAGTTAACCGCTATTGATATAGAAAACGGCGGAAAAAATGCTTTAGTTCAAGCCAACATTGAACTAGGTTTAGCCTTAGCAGAAGATGAAGTAAATTACTTATTTGAAAATTTCAGTAAATTAGGTCGTAATCCACACGATATTGAACTTTACATGTTCGCACAAGCAAATTCAGAACATTGCCGTCATAAAATATTCAATGCTGACTGGACTATTGATGGCATTAAACAGCCAAAATCATTATTTAAAATGATCCGCAACACTCATGAAGTTAATCCAGATTTTGTGTTAAGCGCATACAAAGATAATGCAGCCGTAATGGTAGGTAACAAAGGTGGTCGTTTCTTCCCTAACCCTGACACTAATATTTATGGTTATAACCACGAAGATATTCAAGTATTAATGAAGGTTGAAACTCATAATCATCCTACCGCTATATCTCCTTACCCTGGCGCTGCTACAGGTAGTGGTGGAGAAATTCGTGATGAAGGCGCAACCGGTATTGGCTCAAAACCCAAAGCAGGCCTCGTTGGTTTTTCAGTATCTAATTTACGTATTCCAACTTTTGAACAACCTTGGGAAACCGACTTTGGAAAACCAAGCCGCATTGTGTCTGCTTTAGATATTATGATGGAAGGCCCTCTCGGTGGTGCAGCGTTTAATAATGAGTTTGGTCGTCCTGCTATATTAGGTTATTTTCGAACTTATGAAGAAGAAGTCAATTCTTTTAATGGTACAGAGATACGTGGTTACCATAAGCCTATTATGCTTGCAGGTGGTTTGGGTAACATCCGTGATGAACATGTACAAAAAGGTGATATTGTTGTTGGAGCAAACTTAATTGCCCTTGGTGGCCCAGCAATGAACATAGGTTTAGGTGGCGGTGCTGCTTCATCAATGGCCTCAGGTCAATCAGCTGAAAACCTAGACTTTGCATCAGTACAACGTGAAAACCCAGAAATGGAGCGTCGTTGTCAGGAAGTTATCGACAAATGTTGGCAATTAGGCGACAAAAACCCTATTTTATTTATTCATGATGTTGGTGCTGGCGGTTTATCTAATGCGTTCCCTGAACTTGTTTCTGACGGGGGTCGAGGTGGTGTTTTTGAACTTCGCAATGTACCTAATGATGAACGCAGCATGGCTCCCCATGAAATTTGGTGTAACGAGTCTCAAGAGCGTTATGTACTAGCAGTATCAGACGAACAACTAGCACAATTCACTGCAATTTGTGAACGTGAACGTGCTCCATTTGCTGTCGTTGGTCGTGCAACAGAAGAAGAACACTTAACGGTTACTGACAAACACTTTGCCAATGATGAAGCCTTAAATACACCAATAGATTTACCATTAGATGTTTTGTTAGGGAAAACCCCAAAAATATTTAAAAATGTAGAATCAAAAACAGCGCTGGGTGATGAGTTAGCAATAGCTAACATTACGCTAGAAGAAGCGGCAAATCGTATTTTGTCTCTACCTACTGTTGCTGAAAAAACCTTCTTAATCACCATAGGCGATCGCTCTGTTACAGGTATGGTTAATCGTGATCAGATGGTTGGGCCATGGCAAGTACCCGTAGCTGACTGTGGAGTGACTGCTTCAGCACTTGATTCTTACCACGGTGAAGCCATGTCACTTGGTGAACGTACGCCTGTTGCTTTATTAAATTTTGGTGCTTCTGCTCGTTTAGCCGTAGCAGAGTCATTAATGAATATTGCAGGTACTGATATTGCTGGTACTGACGGTGATAGGTTAAACCGTATAAAACTTTCTGCTAACTGGATGTCACCTGCTGGACACCCAGGCGAAGACGCAGGCCTTTATGAAGCAGTAAAAGCTATTGGTGAAGAACTTTGCCCCGCATTAGGCTTAACTATCCCTGTAGGTAAAGACTCAATGTCTATGCGTACCCAATGGGATGAAGATGGCAAACAGAAATCTGTTACATCTCCAATGTCACTAATCATTACCGCCTTTGGAATTGTTGAAGACATTAGAAAAACAGTAACCCCTGAACTTCGACTTGATCAAGGTGATACAAGACTTTTTGCCATTGATTTATCAAAAGGCAAAAACCGCTTAGGTGGCTCATGTTTAGCACAGGTTTACAAACAATTAGGTAATGAAACTCCTGATGTGGATTGCCCTGAAACCTTAAAAGGTTTCTTCAATGCAATACAGTCACTTGTGCGTAATGAAAAACTTATTGCTTATCATGATATTTCAGACGGCGGTTTATTTACTACCGTATGTGAAATGGCCTTTGCAGGTCATACGGGTGTTGACATTGACTTGTCTAAACTAAATGGCGATAACGTACCTGTTTTATTTAACGAAGAACTTGGTGCTGTGATTCAAATTCGTGAAAGCGATGTTGAAGCAGTTAATGCTGTATTAGCACAACATAATGTTTTAGATTGCTGTACTGATATTGGTCGCATTAATAACGAAGATACTATTCGCTTTAGCCGTAACAGCAAGGTAATACTAGAAAACTCTCGAACCTATTACCGAACAACTTGGGCACAAACAACATACAAAATGCAATCGCTGCGTGATAACCCTGAGTGTGCGCAACAAGAACACGATGTTAAATTTGATACTGAAGATCCGGGATTACAAGCTAAGCTAAGCTTTGACATTAATGAAGATATTGTTGCTGATCTAATTATTAACGATGCAAAAAATAACACAAACCCACGTGTTGCTATTTTACGTGAACAAGGTGTTAACTCGCATGTAGAAATGGCAGCAGCCTTTGACCGTGCAGGTTTTGTAGCTATTGATGTACATATGTCTGATATTTTAACGGGTCGAACTGATTTAGCAGACTTTAATGGCTTGGTGGCTTGTGGCGGTTTCTCATACGGTGATGTATTAGGTGCGGGTGAAGGTTGGGCAAAATCAATTTTGTTCAATAAAAATGCCAAAGCCATGTTTAAAACCTTCTTTGAACGTGAAGACACTTTTTCTTTAGGTGTTTGTAACGGCTGTCAAATGATGTCTAATTTAAAAGAAATCATTCCTGGCAGTGACGCATGGCCACGTTTTGTACAAAATAAATCAGAACGCTTTGAAGCGCGTTTCTCCTTAGTTGAAATTCAAGAAAGTCCTTCGGTATTGTTTAAAGGTATGGCTGGTTCAATCATGCCTATTGCTGTATCACATGGTGAAGGCCGTACTGAATTTAGCTCTGATGAAGCAATCGATGCCGCTAATAACTCAGGTACAGTTTCAATGCGTTATATTAACAACTATGGCGATGTCACCGAAACGTATCCTGCAAACCCAAATGGCTCTGTTGACGGAATAACATCATTAACAACTACTGACGGGCGTGTCACTATAATGATGCCACATCCTGAACGTGTATTTAGAACCGTTGCTAACTCGTGGCACCCTGATAACTGGGGTGAAGACTCACCTTGGGTACGTATGTTCCGTAACGCTAGAAAATTTATAGGTTGATGAATTTACAAGCTCGTTAAATGTAGAATGATAAACTAATAAGCGTAGACACTTCACGTGTTTACGCTTATTGTCATTATTAACGTAAGATTATTCTAAAAACATTTATTATGGGAGGCAGTGATGCAATTTACCGACAGCCATTGTCACCTTGATTTCCCTGAATTTAGTCAAAATATCACAGAAATACTTCAGCATTGCCAAGCTAAAAACATTCACCGTATTATTATACCAGCGGTTAATCCCGAACATTGGCAAAGGGTTTTATCTTTATCTAAACCAAATAAAGAGGTTGATATTGCTTGTGGATTAGGGATACATCCTTGGTACATAATTCTTCAAGACAAGCGACTATCACAAGCTTATGATGTAAGCTTTCAAGAACAACAACTCAAACGAGCAATCACCAAAGAAGGCAACAAAGTAGTTGCGATAGGGGAATGTGGTATTGATGTATTTAAAGCGAAAAAAAATTCTCAAAGTGAACAAGCACTAAACAAAAACATTATGCTACAACAAGAATTTTTTGATATGCAATTAACTATAGCCCAAGAAAACAATTTACCCGTAATTGTACACCATTGCCAATCTCACTCTTTAATATTACCTTTATTAAAACAGCATAAACTTGCTAAAACGGGTGTGATACATGCATTTTCTGGCAGCTATCAACAAGCTAAAGCATACGTCGATTTAGGCTTTAAACTTGGTGTTGGAGGCACAATCACTTACCCAAGAGCCAAAAAAACCATTAATGCGATTAAAAAACTCCCCTTATCAAGTTTACTACTTGAAACAGATGCCCCAGCAATGCCACCTATGGGTATGCAGGGCGAAAGTAATTCTCCTTTAAATTTAAGCTATGTTTTTCAAGCATTAGTAACTATGAGAAGCGAGCCTAAAACTGTCATTGCCCAACAAATAGAAAAAAATGTGGCGCAGTTATTTTTTAGCTAAAGGCGTCATTGCTGGTACCCGATAACCTTGGCGACTAAAACGGTTAACGCCACGGGTTAGTAAAAAGCCTATAAGCCCTGCTACAATCAGCAACAAACGATAAAGTGTTTGACTTTCATAACTGTTTTTAGCTAATTCAGACGTCAGGTAAGACTTTTCTATTGTTATCCGTATATATCCTAATAATTTTTCATGACGGATCTCTTTAATAAAAGGAACATACTGTTTACTTTTATCCAATGTTTTCACATTTTTATCAATACCATAAAGTAATTTTATCGACGAACTGGCTTCACCACCCAGCTCAGACTCCAGCATAAGTAACCCTGTTTCATCATATAAATGTGCTTGTTTTATATAATCAGCATTCGCAATAATATTTAAATAGGATTGTAGTTGAGCCTCTCGATCTTTATTACTAATTGATGAGGAATTTTCAGAGAGTAACACCTGCACCCCCGACATGGTTTGCTGTAATATTTTATCAGCAACTTGTTTAAAGTGTTCCTCTAACACTTGACTACTTTTTTCCGTATTAGCCACCAAAAAGACCATCAACATGATCATAAGCAAAATTGCACTAACTAATTGCAGAATTTTATTATAAATTGACGATAGTTTAGGGTATAAAGGCTGTTCTAATTTATTCATCATAAACTTGCATGGTAAATATACACATGCACTTATAATAGAGAGTTAACGTGTCTTTATCTACTAATGCCAGCATATTTTCTTTATCACTAAGAAATTACTTTGAACAACAGACGATTCCAACTAATTTACCTATTGCTTTTTCAATAAATGATAAGCAACTAGCATTAGATAACAACAACCCCATAACCATAACACAACAAACATTAGTTGTTTTTGATGATCTATTACTAACAGATTTACTTACTTTGCAAACAAGTTGCCATTTGAGTATTGAGGCTTTATTGGCAATCAACACACGTAATAATCAAACAAGCTATCGATTTAATATACGTTGCAAAGATTTTGTCAAATCGCGCCAAGCGCTTGCTCATTTTGCTTTAGATAAAAAAATAGAAGCCGCGTTAATTCAACACGTACCAAAACTGAATGAACCTGGACTGCTTGTGATGGATATGGACTCTACCACCATTGAAATTGAATGCATTGATGAAATAGCTAAGTTAGCAGGTGTGGGTGAACAAGTATCAGCGGTAACAGAGTTAGCAATGCAAGGTAAGTTAGATTTTGCCCAAAGTTTACATCAACGAGTCGCCACTTTAGCAAATGCCCCAGAACAAATTCTTGTGGATGTAGCGAAAAACATTCCCTTAATGGCTGGCTTAACGACCTTAATTGCTGAACTTAAAAAAAACAACTGGCGCATTGCTGTAGCGTCAGGGGGCTTTACTTATTTTGCTGATCACCTCAAAAACTTATTAGACCTAGATGCAACGTTTGCTAATGTTTTAGAGATTCAAAACGGAAAGCTAACGGGTAAAGTATTAGGTGATGTAGTTGATGCACAAGTGAAAGCTGATTCATTAACATTGTTAGCGAAACAATATAATATACCGACCTCACAAACTGTTGCTATGGGTGATGGTGCTAACGATCTTGTTATGATGGCCGCCGCTAATTTTGGCGTTGCTTTTCATGCTAAACCTATTGTATTAGCGCAAGCTGACAGCAGTATTAATAACCAAGGATTAGACTGTTTATTGCATTGGCTAGCATAAAAAATATCAACTTATAACTTGTGGCTAAATAAAACTTCTTCTGTTATATCTACATATTGAATCGTAGCAACAACACTCCAGATATCTTGTTCTATTTGTTTGCTACGATGTATTGCATAAGTGCTAATATAACTGAGTTCAGTATTTAAATATTCTAAATCAGGCTTATTAGTACGCGATATTTTTAATTGAAAACAGAAAAGGCTTCCATTGCTTATCGCTTGTTTTATAAAGTTTTTTCTTAATTCTGTTGTACTTAATTCATAATCAAATTTAATACTTAAATCTCTATTAATTTGCTTTACATTATTCGCCATTGAAATATATAGAACTTCAGTAACAGCCTCTTTATTGATAATTAAGCGCTTTAAACAGGATTCAATAAAGCTATCTTTATAAAGCTTTGTTAAAAGAGGATAAAAGTTATAAAAATTCTTTCTGTCGCTTAACTTATTCAACTTCTGCAAAAATTCAGTGCCCTGATCATTAGTAACGAGTGCCTCTATTTTATAGCGACTACCACTTGTTTGAACAACAAGTGTTGGCACTTGTATGTTTTGAGCATAGTTCGTTCTTAATGCCTCAGATAAACTGGGTAATACAAAGGTATACTCATCGCTGGTTAGTTTATTTTTATTTTTATCAATCAATAATTTAAAAAAAGAACGACCTACATGTTGATGCTCTTTAATAAACACTCGAAAATTGATAATCGTTTTTTTATCATTAACCTGTACAACTTCATAAGGTAGCTTTTTCAAATCATAAGACGATGTAATTTTTTGCAAGTTAGGAAGGGTGATATAAACAATATCCCCAGCAGCAAGCGTAACTGATTTATCTACGACTACTTTTAGTCCTAACGTAGAAAAATCAACAGAATTACCCTCCCATTGAATATCACCAGACTCCATCAGGATAGGAGTTTTATAAATAAACCTTGGCTCTTTTCGCTGATTCTTATAGGTTATTCCCAGCCTATCAACTACAACTTTCTCGTTTAAACGCTTATGCCCAAACCTTTTAAATTTACCAACCTCTATTGGCATGTCAGAAAATTTCTGATATTGCTCAACAGATGTTTTGTGCGTAATGTCACTCGCAACAACAGCAAAAGGCAATGATTTTATACATTCAACAACCTCATCTGAAGGCGGTAAATTGACAAATTGTTTTGTCGGTTCTAATGTACCTGATAATGCAAAAGGAGCGTGAATATCTGACGTGTTTACACCATAATATGTTAATTTAGTTACTTTGAATGAACTTTTTTTCGATGCAAAAGTTAAAAATGAAGGAGAGAAGCTATTTGTTTCAGATAACTGTTCTTCATCAATACTATAAAAAAAATCTTTTCCTTTGTTGTGATGAATAAAGCTATAAACTCGTAAAGACTTACCCTGTTTATATCTTTTTAATAAGCGAGCAATACGTACTTCATTGGCTAAAAAATGTAAATTAGTATTATTATTTTCATCTTGCCAATATTGAAAGAGAGATTGATTATTATTTGTGGTTAATGCATAACGAGGAAGTATACGATCACCTTTTCGTTCAAAAAAAATGGGTAACTCACTAATTTTTGGTAAAATATACTGTTCAAAACTTCGAAATTGTATCGCAGAAATTGTATTTTCTAAATTAATTTTGTAACGACGTTTATTCGTCTGAATATAGTTTGACAAAAATTTTTCAAATGAATCCTGAGCACCAATCTCTACCCGTTGACAACCAACAAGTTGCGTATTTTCATCACGATGGATATTTTTAACTTGATAACGAAGTGGTTCTTCTTTAGCAAACTTAAATTCATTCTCTAATCCTTTAAAGTATACGGTTATATTCTGATCAATATATAAACCTTCTTTACTACTAATACGAAACTTTATGCCCTTAACACTGATATCAATACTACTCACTGATTTTTGTTTACTATCTTCTAGTACTAATTCTAAAGGGGAAACAAAATTCATCCGTTCTTCTATACGAACATGATATTGATTGAGTGGAAAAACAGTAACGGGATATTGGGTTTTATCTTGTATTTTATCAGTTAATTCAATGAACTTCTTTGGTAGCGCTAGTTGTTCACTGTTATTACTTTCTTTTTCATAAATAACTCGAAAATTATTTTCCGTATTCTTTACTGCCTCATAAACCCCAAAAGTATACCCACCATATATATCAACCTGATCTTTAAATACACTAATAGCAATACCATCTAAAAAATGACTTTGTCCGTTGTATTCATACAATTGACATTCCCCGTCTACTAAGCCGCGCAAATCAATAGAGCGATGACAAGCACCAGCTAATCGTTTCAACTCCATTTTTAATAAGAATCTTTCTGTTTTAGCTATATGCTTAGTGTTTTGTGTAAACTTAATATCAAAACTTGGCTTATGTACTTCACCACGAAAGCTATCGATTATTTTTTGATGTTTAGAAAAGTCAGTATTCATGAATAATAATTTTGTTGTTCTTATTTTTTATATAAAGTATTAATGCGTTATCATATCGCATTATATTTTAGACATTTAAATTCAGCCATATAGTATTTAATAAATAATAGAGTAAGTAAATACATAGTGCTATCGTCTCGATGATTATAAGCAATGCAATTTTTACGCCTAAAACAATTAAAGATAAAGGAAACGTATGGCAAAAGTAAAAAACTCTTATGTGTGTACTGACTGTGGTTCAGAGTATTCACGTTGGCTAGGCCAATGTACAGACTGTAAAGCATGGAATACTATTTCAGAATTCAGACAAGCAAAATTACCTGCGCGCGGTGGTAACTTTGCTGGATTTGCAGGTGCCGCACACTATGAAGAATCAAAAGTTCAAATCCTTGACGCTATTAACTTAGCTGACTTACCACGATTTTCTTCAGGCTTTGCCGAGTTTGACCGTGTACTTGGTGGTGGTATTGTGCCGGGTAGCGCTATTTTAATTGGCGGTGAACCAGGAGCAGGTAAAAGCACTTTACTTTTACAAACCATGTGCGCATTAGCAGCTAACATGCCAGCCTTATATATCACAGGTGAAGAATCACTACAGCAAGTTGCTATGCGTGCTAAGCGCTTGGGTTTACCTACCGATGCATTGAAAATGCTTTCAGAAACCAGTGTTGAAAACATTTGTCATATTGCGCTAAAAGAACAACCCAAAATTATTGTTATTGACTCTATTCAAGTAATGCACATGAGTGACATACAATCAGCTCCGGGCAGCGTGTCTCAAGTAAGAGAAAGCGCCGCTTATTTGACTCGCTTTGCCAAACAATACCATGTTGCCATATTACTGGTGGGTCATGTAACTAAAGATGGATCGCTCGCTGGACCAAAGGTTTTAGAACATTGTATCGACTGTTCAATTATGCTTGAAGGCAGTACAGATTCTCGCTATAGAACACTGCGTGGCAATAAAAATCGATTTGGCGCGGTAAACGAGTTAGGTGTGTTTGCAATGACGGGCACGGGCTTAAAAGAAGTAAAAAACCCTTCTGCCATCTTTTTAAGCCGTACAGAAGAACAAACAGCAGGTAGCGTAGTGATGGTTTTATGGGAAGGAACAAGACCATTACTTGTTGAAATTCAAGCCTTAGTTGATCACTCTGCACTCGGTAATCCCAGACGAGTTGCTGTGGGTGCAGATCAAAATAGATTATCAATGTTACTTGCTATTTTGAACCGTCATGGTGGATTACAACTTAACGACCAAGATGTTTTTGTTAATGTTGTTGGGGGGATAAAAGTCACTGAAACAAGTATTGATTTAGCCCTGATCCTTGCATTAGTTTCAAGCTTTAAAGATAATGCGCTACCACAAGACTTAGTAATATTCGGCGAAGTAGGCCTCTCTGGTGAAATTCGCCCAGTACCAAGTGGCCAAGAACGTATAAAAGAAGCAGCAAAGCACGGATTCAAACGCGCTATTGTTCCCTTTAACAACATGCCTAAAGACCCGATTGAAGGTATGGAAGTGATTGGCATAAAAAAATTAAGCGAAGCATTAGAAGTGATATAAGCGATACATCGTTTTTAACATTGTTTAAGCTGAACTCGGTTTAGGGTATTTAGATATGCTTTAATTACAACGTAAATTACAACTTATTTTGATGGTAATAAAATTTGGTTAACCTATGAAAAAAAACTTAAAACGTGTTGGCTTTATTGCCATTTCTCTCATGTCTTCTGTGGCTCTATTTACTGCACCAACTCAAGCAGCAGAGCAACTAGCAACACAAAAAGAAACAAAACAGAATTCCCCTTTAACCATAGAACGAATTTATAGTTCTCCTTCGTTAAATGGTCAAACACCTAAATCTTTGAAATTTTCACCCGACGGCTCACGAGTAACTTATTTACAAGGAAAAGCCGAAGACTTAAATCGTTACGATTTGTGGGAATACAATCTATCAAGTAAAGAAAACAAGTTATTAGTTAATTCTCAAGACTTATTTAGTGGGCCAGAAATTCTTTCCGATGAAGAAAAAGCACGGCGTGAGCGTCAGCGTGTTTATGGTTTTGGCATCATGGAATATAAGTTTTCAAATGATGGTAGCGCACTATTATTTCCTTTAAATGGTGACATTTACTATTATAATTTAGCGAATAAAAACGCCAAACGTTTAACCGAAACGGATGAATTTGAAACCGATATTAAGTTTTCCCCTAAGGGTAACTATGTTTCCTTTATTCGTAATCAAAATATATTTGTACTTAATATTAAAAATGGTGAGGAAACGCAATTAACCAAAGATGGCTCAGAAGCTATCAAAAACGGTATGAGTGAGTTTGTAGCTCAGGAAGAAATGGATAGAATGACAGGTTACTGGTGGTCTCCTGATGAGAAGCATATTGCTTTTCTACGTGTAGATGAAACCCCCGTGCAAACGGTTATTCGCAACGAAATATACGCTGAAAAAATAGAACTCATCGAACAACGTTACCCCGCTACGGGCACTAACAATGTTACAATACAACTGGCAGTGACCAATATAAAAGGCCAAAAAACACGCTTTATTGAGCTTGATGATGCCACAGGTGACACGTCAAAGGGTAATAAAAATGATTTTTACATACCCCGCGTAAAATGGTTACCTGATAGTCAAAATCTATCATATCAATGGCAAAGTCGCGACCAAAAAACTTTAAAATTAAAAGCTTATAACTTAAAAAAACGCAAACAAACAACCCTATTAACTGAGCAATCAACACATTGGTTGAACTTACATCACGACCTTTACTTTCTAAAAAACAGTAAATCTTTTATTTGGGCTTCTGAACGTGACGGTTTTAAACATTTATATCATTTTAATACTCAAGGGCAACTAATAAATCAATTAACCAAAGGACCATGGGTTGTTGACTCTATAGAACACATAGATGAAAAAAATGGTTTAATTTATTTTACTGGTCGTGCAGATACACCACTTGAACGTCATTTGTACCGAGTTCCTTTAAACAGCAAATCACCTGAACACGTTGCCAGAATTAGTAAACGCAATGGTTTTCATGACATCAACTTTAGTAAAGACAGTAAAAGTTATATTGACAGTTTCTCAAATATTTCTACGCCAAAACAAGTTAGTTTACACCAAGCTAATGGCGACCATATGGTATGGTTAGCACAAAATAAAGTTGCAGAAGAACACCCTATTTATCCTTATTATGCAGACTTAATTCAACCCAAGTTTGGTACATTAACATCGGATGATGGCAAAGCAACACTTTATTACAAGCTTTATAAACCTAATAATATGATGCCAGGCAAAAAACACCCCGTCATTGTTAATGTGTATGGTGGTCCACATGCACAATTAGTAAAAAATGTCTGGCAAGGTGCCGATATGACTCAATACATGCTACAACAGGGCTATATTGTTTTTCAATTAGACAACCGAGGATCCAACTACCGAGGGACCGAATTTGAATTTTCAATTTATGAAAAACTTGGACAAGTTGAAGTAAACGACCAAATAACAGGGGTTAAATACCTTCACACATTACCTTATGTAGATAAAGATAGAATTGGTATTTTTGGTCACTCATACGGCGGCTATATGGCGTTAATGACGCTATTAAAAGCAGGTGACTATTTTAAAGCAGCCGTTAGTGGTGCGCCCGTAACAGATTGGCTACTTTATGATACTCATTACACAGAGCGCTATTTAAATCACCCTAAAGTTAATGCAAAAGGTTATGAGCAATCAAGTGTTTTTCCTTACATAACAAACCTTAAAAACCCCTTATTGGTTTATCATGGTATGGCTGATGATAATGTATTGTTCACTAACACAACCAAGTTAATAAAAGCACTACAAGATGAGAACAAACAGTTTGAATTAATGACTTACCCTGGTAGTAAGCACAGCATGCGAGGCAAAAAAGTTAAAGTTCATTTGAATAATACTATTATGAACTTCTTCGATAGACACTTTAAAGAGTAGCGAATGTAAAAGTAACGAAAACATTTCAATAAGTGTTTTCGTTACTTATAACTTATCTTACTCAATACCTGTCTACTCTGGTTCGTAATCTAAATTAGCAGAAAGCCAACGCTCAGCTTGCTCTATAGTCATTCCTTTACGTGCAGCGTAATCAAGCACTTGGTCTTTAGCTAGTTTTGCTACGGCAAAATACTTAGATTCAGGGTGAGAAAAATACCAACCGCTAACTGCTGCTCCTGGCCACATGGCATAACTTGAGGTAAGTTTCATACCAATATTTTCTTCTACGTTAAGCAACTCCCACAACAACCCTTTTTCAGTATGCTCAGGACAAGCAGGATAACCTGGTGCGGGACGTATACCTTGATAGCTTTCTCGGATCAGCGCATCATTA
Organism: Colwellia sp. E150_009; assembly: GCF_053543955.1. NCBI lineage: Bacteria > Pseudomonadati > Pseudomonadota > Gammaproteobacteria > Alteromonadales > Colwelliaceae > Colwellia > Colwellia sp. E150_009. Next base: position 155,001 of record NZ_JBHFOM010000003.1, on the reverse strand, counting down.
TCTAAGTCTTCATCAGGTGCATACCCCCAATATTCCTTACGTACTTTTTCATGAAGATATTCTGCACTCGCCTCTGCTAACCTATCTGCCACTGCTTTAATAAGAATCATATTATAGGTGTCATGCTTGGCGTCATATGCTTTAACTAACTCATCAACACCAAAGCCTGAAGAAACAGCAAAGGCACCAATGTAATCATTTACACCAGATCCTTTAGGTGCAATATAATCAGATAAACAACGATTAAATTGCTTTGAGGGTTTTTTACTTTGCTGACGAAGTTGTTGTAATCTCATAATGGTTTTAGTGCGGTCTTCATTATCACTATCAGTACTATAAACTTCAATATCATCAACATCACTATTGGCTGGAAATAAGCCAAATACAGCTTTAGCAGTAATTTTTTTGTTGTTAATAACATCATCTATCATGTTATTCGCATCATTAAATAGCTTTCTCGCTTCTTCTCCAATCACTTCATGCTTTAAAATAAGTGGGTATTTACCTGATAATTGCCATGTAGTGAAAAATGGTGTCCAATCAATATAATTGCGCACTTTATTTAAATCAAGGCTGTCTAACACTGTCACACCAAGCTTATTAGGCTTTTTCGGCGTATGGTTATCAAAATCAACTTTGGTTGCATTACCACGTGCATCTTCTAATGTAATTAAACTTGAACGAGGGCCTTTCTTATAATGACGAGCACGCACACGCTCATATTCATTTTGAGTACTAGCAAAAAAATCAGCTTTATGTTCTTCAGACAACAACTTACTCACGACAGAAACTGCACGTGATGCATTTGACACATAAACAACAGGATGATCATATTGAGGTGCTATTTTAACTGCGGTATGAGCTTTTGAAGTAGTAGCACCACCAATTAACAAGGGTAAATCTATGCCTTGTCGTTTCATTTCTTTGGCAACATGCACCATTTCATCAAGAGACGGTGTAATAAGTCCAGACAAACCAATAATATCAACATTTTCTTCTTTGGCGACTCTTAAAATATCTTCACAGGAAACCATCACGCCTAAGTCAATAATGTCATAATTGTTACATTGTAATACCACACCTACAATATTTTTACCTATATCGTGAACATCACCTTTAACCGTTGCCAACAATACCTTTCCGTTAGAACTTGCCTCTGTTTTTTCTGCTTCAATAAAAGGATTTAAATGTGCCACCGCTTGTTTCATCACTCGGGCAGACTTTACAACTTGCGGCAAAAACATTTCTCCTGCCCCAAATAAATCACCCACAACATTCATACCATCCATCAATGGACCTTCAATCACATCAAGCGGTCGTAAAGCACATAAACGAGCTTCTTCTGTGTCTTCTATGATAAATTCATTAATGCCTTTAACCAACGAATGAGCCAAACGTTCGTTAATTGGTAATTCTCGCCAAGCTAAATCAGTTTTTGCTGCCTGCCCCCCTGCTTGTCCTTGATATTCTTGAGCAATATCCAACAACCGTTCTGTTGCACCCGCATCATTATTTTGAATAACGTCTTCGACGGCTAAGCGTAATTTTTCAGGAATGTCAGAATATATGGCTAATTGCCCTGCATTAACAATCCCCATATCCATGCCATTTTTTATGGCGTGATATAAAAATACCGCATGAATAGCTTCTCGAACGGGGTTATTACCACGGAATGAGAATGACACATTAGAGACACCACCTGAGATCATTGCATGGGGTAAGTTTTGCTTTATGTCAGCAACCGCTTCAATAAAATCAACGGCATAATTGTTATGTTCGTCAATGCCTGTCGCAACAGCAAATATATTAGGATCAAAAATAATATCTTCTGCTGGATACCCTATTTCATCAACCAATATATGATAGGCACGATGACAAATTTCATATTTTCTTTTTCGTGTATCAGCTTGTCCATCTTCATCAAATGCCATTACAATAACAGCAGCACCGTAACGGCGTAATAACTCGGCTTGCTCGCGAAAGTTATCTTCCCCTTCTTTTAAACTAATCGAGTTAACAATACCCTTACCTTGAATACACTTTAAGCCTGCTTCAATAATATCCCATTTAGAAGAGTCAATCATAATTGGTACTTTAGCAATATCAGGCTCACCAGCAATAAGATTTAAAAAACGCACCATAGCGGTTTTCGAATCCAACATACCTTCATCCATATTGATATCGATAATTTGTGCGCCATTTTCAACTTGCTGTAAAGCAACCGCAATAGCTTGATCATAATTCTCTTCTTTGATCAAACGTTTAAACATAGCAGAGCCAGTTACGTTAGTACGCTCACCAACGTTTACGAATAAAGAGTCTTCTTCAATGGTTAACGCTTCAAGGCCAGATAAACGACAAGCAATTTTACGTGGTTTGATTTCACGTGGCTTAATATTGGCTACAGAATCAGCCATCCCTTTAATATGATCTGGTGTGGTACCACAACAGCCACCAATAATATTTAAAAAACCTGCATTAGCCCACTCACCAACATGAGTATTCATATCAGCCACAGTAAAATCATATTCGCCAAAAGCATTTGGTAAGCCGGCATTAGGGTGAGCAGAAACGGCAACATCACAAATACGACTTAGCTCTTCTACGTATTGACGTAATTCAACAGGACCAAGTGCACAGTTCAAACCAAAAGAAAGAGGTTTTGCATGACGTAAAGAATTATAAAATGCTTCTGTAGTTTGTCCTGACAAAGTTCGGCCTGACGCATCAGTAATAGTGCCTGATATCATTACTGGTAATCTAACTCCAAGATTATCAAATACTGTTTCTACCGCAAAAATAGCCGCTTTTGCATTTAATGTGTCGAAAATCGTTTCAATCAAGATAAGATCTGAACCGCCTTTAATTAAGGCAGTTGTTGATTCGATATAAGCATCTTTTAATTCATCAAACGTTACATTACGAAAAGCTGGATCATTAACATCGGGTGATATGGAACACGTGCGGTTAGTTGGCCCTAATACACCTGCTACAAACCGTGGTTTTTCTGGCGTTTTTTTATTATATTCGTCTGCCGCAGCACGTGCAATTTGCGCTGCAACTAAATTGATTTCAGCACTATACGCTTGCATATCATAATCAGCCATAGCAATCGTTGTAGCATTGAACGTGTTTGTTTCAAGTATATCGGCCCCTGCTTCAAGGTACTCTAAATGAATTGCTTTAATGATGTCTGGCTGAGTTAGTACTAACAAATCATTATTACCTTTAACATCACTATGCCAGTCAGCAAAACGGTCACCACGAAAATCTTGTTCCTCAAACTTATATGCCTGAATCATGGTACCCATTGCGCCATCAAGAATTAATATGTTTTTAGCCAATTGTTGTTCAAATAAAGCAAACGATGTATGTTTTTTCATGATGTATTCGGTTTCCTAAGGGTAAATCTTTAAATCAAAATAGGGACTAACTTAATTTAACTACCTTAAATAGTAGTATCGGCTTAAATAACCGTATCAGGGTGTATTGCTTTAATATTAGAAGCATCCAATTTATAAGGTGTTATTTGATATACATAATAATTAAGCCAATTAGTAAATAATAGACTACCGTGACTACGCCATGAGCCTTCTGGTGAATTATTTATATTGTTATCTTTGTAGTAATTTTCAGGTATAGCCGCATTACTGTCTACCGATCTATCTCGTAAATATTCTTCATGTAGCGTGGTAGTATCATATTCAGGGTGACCCGTCAGATAAACTTGCTGCTTGTTTTTACTGGCAGCCAAATAAACACCAGCATCTTTTGATTCTGCTAAAATTTTTATTTGAGGAACGCTTTCATAATCAGATTTATCAATATAACCATATCGAGAATGAGGTACATTAAAATTTTCATCAAAACCACGCGTTAATGGTTCTTTTTCATCAAGTGCTTTGTGATTATACACTCCTGATAGCTTTTGTTTACGCAAATGACGATTCAATCCATAATGATGGTACAACGCAGCATGCGCAGCCCAACAAGAAAACATGGTTGAGGTAACATTTTCTTCAGCCCAGTCAAACACCTTACAAATTTTATCCCAAAAAGTTACCTGCGAATAGTCAAGTAAAGCTAATGGAGCCCCCGTAATAATTAAACCATCATATTGTTTGTGTTTAATATCATCAAACAAGTGATAAAAAGTATCTAAATGCTCTGTTGGAGTATTTTTAGACTCATTCGCATGTATACGAACAAATTCAATATTTATTTGCAGTGGTGTGTTTGACAGCATGCGTAATATTTGCACTTCTGTTTCAATTTTATTCGGCATCAAATTTAAAATAGCCACTTGCATTGGGCGAATTTCCTGAGACATCGCGCGGTGTTCAGACATAACGAAAATATTTTCATTATCTAAAATAGATAAGGCAGGTAATTGATCTGGAATTTTAATTGGCATAACGCACCTAACTAGCAAAAAACAAATAAAAGCACCTAATAGGCACTGATTACAATACTACTTAGATCGATAGATATGTCAACATCTAAACGTATAGATGGCCAAATGATTTTTATCAAGAAATAAAAACTGGCTAGGAATATATGTAAAAGATTATTTAAAAAAGGATACCGTCAAGCGCGAGAATGAAGCTGTGCACCTCTTGTAATTTACAAAAGTCGGAACAAAAACGGACAATTAGATATCTTATCTTTTAAATTTCACCTTTCTTGATAAAGCCAACTTTTCTTAAGTTCTAAATCCTAGAAATCTATGCTATTACACTTATGCAGGACGCACTTTTACAGGAATACCATTCAGAACAGCATTTCCACTCATATTATCGACTACTTGATCGTCAATAATATCATTAATGCTAACACCTGGACTGCTCTCTGCCACACTCAATTGTATACCTTCACGGTGATGTCCCCAACCATGGGGAAGACACACAATGCCTGGCATCACATCTTCAGTAACGGTCACTTCAACATTCAAATTGCCTACTCGGGAGCTAATAATGGCGATACATTTATCATATAAGCCTATTGTTGTTGCGTCTTTCGGGTTAACCAATAGTGCACAACGGTTTTTACCTTTAACTAATCGTTGGGAGTTATGCATCCAAGAGTTATTGGTGCGTAAGTCACGACGACTAATTAACATGAGTGAATCAGCATTATTTCGCACTTTATTTTCGGTTATAAAGCGATCTAACTCATTGACTAACAACGCTGGCATTACATGAATCTTTTTATCTTCAGTAAATAAATAAGCAGGAAGATTAGATTGCAGAGGTCCCAGGTCAATACCTTGTGGGTATTGCTTTAACACATCTAACGTTAGACCCTCTTTATGTTTAATTTCCTTACCTTGCAAAAACTCACTAAAACCTTCGCCGTAAGGCCCTGTGCGTAACCCATAGTCTAATATTTGTTCAGTGCTGGTATTGCTAGCTTTCATTTTCTCAGCTTGTACAGGATTTTTTAGTTCAAGAATAGCTTGAGTAATACCTTGTAAAATATCCCAATCAGAGCGAGCGTTTTCAGCTGGTTCAAATAATGCTTCAGAGAATTTTGCTAGATTACGAACCGCTAATAAATTAAACACAATGTCATATTGTTCATGCTCAAATGGGCCTGTTGGTGGTAAAATAATATCAGCATGACGTGAAGTTTCATTCAAATAAAAGTCAATCGATACTCTGAAATCTAATTGTTCAAGGCCTTGATCCATTGCTCGTCCATTCGGTGTGGATAACACGGGGTTACCCGCCAAACAGATAAACGCTTTTATTTGCCCTTCGCCTGGTGTTAGCATTTCTTCTGCCATAACGGCAGCAGGAAGTTTTCCTTCAAATTCAGGTAAACCGCGCACACGACTTTTAAACGTGTTGAAACTTCCCATAGGACGGCTAATACCTTTATCAAAAGCGGGTGTTGTAAACATGGCACCGCCTTGACGATCCAAGTTTCCAGTTAGCAAGTTGAGAACAACCATGAGCCAATGGTTCAGCGCTCCATATCTTTGTGCAGAGACTCCCATTCTCCCATAACATACTGCGCGTTCAGCCGAGGCAAATTCTTCAGCAATACGAATGATCTCTTTTTCACTAATACCACAACCACTGCTTATTTCATCAATCGATAATTGATTAAATAAATCAAGCAGTCCATCCCAGTTATCAGATAGTGTTGCTAAACGATCAACTTTGTATAGTTTATTTTTTACAATATGTTGGATAATGCCGATTAAAAATAACGGATCCGATGCAGGGCGAATAAAATGATGCTCGCTCATGTAGCGCGCTGATTCATTACGACGAGGATCAACTAAAATAATTTTCCCGCCGCGATTTTTAATTCCTTTCAAACGTTTGAGCACATCCCCCGCGGTCATAAGGCTACCATTTGAGACCGCAGGATTTGCCCCAAGCATCAGCATATAATCGGTGTGATCAATATCAGGAATGGTAAATAAATTACTATGCCCAAACATCAAATATGATACTAGTTGATGTGGCATTTGATCGAGTGAAGCAGCAGTAAATATATTGTGTGAGCCTATTGCTTTTCTTAATCCACCTACCCCCATCGTTATCCCTAAATTATGAGAGCCAGGGTTGCCCGAGTATATGCCAATAGCATCATTACCATACATCTCTTGAATACCAACAAGGCGTTTAGCTATTTTTTCATAAGCTGTTGCCCAGTCAATGGGGAGCCATTCACCGTCCACTTTTTCAAGTGGTGTTTTTAAGCGGTCTGGATCATTATGCAAATCTTGTAATGCATATCCTTTCGGGCAAATATGACCTACACTGTGATGATCATCTTTATCGCCTGCAATCGAAATAATTTTATCACCTTGGTATTCAATCTTAACACCACACATAGCTTCACATAATGTGCAACTTCGAAAGTGAGTTTTAATTGGCAAGTCCTGTAGGTTTTTTTCCTCATCTTCAGCTTGTTGTTTGGCTACCTGAATAACGTTCAACATTTCTGCAATGCTTGTAATTTTTTGACGAGAACGCCCTTTAAGCTTACCTTCATTTAGTTCATGCGTATCCAATAACCGCCAATCATCAAATGAAATATATTCAATAAAACGATCTTTTAATAACCTTGCTATATCACTGTTAATTGACACTAAGCTCTTAGGAATATCCTCAAGAATTCGGTTCACTGTATCATTAGCACATTGTTTGTTACTGCCGATTACACCATTTGCACCACGTTTAATCCATCCTGCAACATATTCTGGTGTAGATGCTAAATTGTCAGATTTACCGACACGTCCTTGCTGATTTAAAATGATTCCACGGCCGCTATCAAATGGTAAGTTGTTTATTTTTTCGCCTTGATAACCAATCGCATGCACAATAAGTTCAGCCTGAACCTTATAAATTTTTTCAGATATCGTTGCGGTTAATTGACCCAATGAGTTTTTTTGTAATTCAGTACGAGCTATAGTTAAAACTTTCAGTTTATCGCTATTTTTGTTTATTCGTGCGGGACTTGAGAAAAATTTGAAATGAATACGCTTGCCACCACATTTTTTTCTTTGAGATATTTCTTCGAGTAATGCAATATTTTTCTTAGTTTCATTTGATTCAATCTGAGCCAAGCTCTCTTTATCTAACGCAAGATCTTTCGGATCGACAATCAGATCCAAATTGGAGATCGCCATCAATTGTTCTAGCTCTTTGGGAGTGAAAGCGGCTTGAGCTGGACCTCGACGAGCAAATAAATAAACATCTGTAATATAGCTATTTTTTAAACACAGCAGTGCGTGATCAGCAATATCAGTTTTCTCTAGCTCTTCTGTTGGCAGTATAAGAATACGTGCGATATCTAAGGCTACATTACCCATACCAATAACAGCCGCAGCCTTGCCTGCAAAATTAACATGCAGATCATGTTGATCCGGGTGACCATTATACCAACCTACAAATGTCGAAGAACCGAAAACGTTGTCTAACTCTGCGCCAGGAATGTTGAGCTCTCGGCTTTGTGATCCTCCTGTGGCATAAATGACACCGTGATAGTTTTTCAGTAAATCATCTCTACTTATATCTTTACCGATATGAATGTTTCCAAAAAAACGTACTTGTGGGGAATTAGCAATATGCTCAAAACTAGCAGAAACTGATTTTATTCGTGGATGATCAGGTGCAACACCGTACCGAACCAAGCCAAACGGCGTAGGTAAACGTTCAAAAATATCTACTGTTGCTTTTGGCATTTGTTTGAGTAACGCTTCTGCAGTATAAAAGCCTGAAGGACCAGCCCCTACAACAGCAAACCTTCCAATGAGGTCTGACTTTCTTTTAGGCGTGTTGGAGTCTATGGGATCAATACTCTCTCGTATAACGGGATAAATAAGGGAATTTTTGGCATTAAGCGCGATAAAGTCTTGTTGATCAACAGGTACTGAACTTTCTGGATATATTGCCTGTTCAGGGCATGCGGTAATACAGGCATTACAATTAATGCAGGCCTCTGGGTCAATAAAAAGCATTTCTGGCCCTTCACGGAAAGCATCAACCGGACACACATCAACACAACTCGTGTGTTTATTTCCAATACAGGCTTGAGTGACTACATACGACATTATTTTTGGCTCCAGTTCAGTTTACATTCAATAATCAGAAAAAATTCAAAGAAAATTCAGCCCATGTAATGGATTACATCACACTAGAGCCTTAGTATTGGTGTTGACTAAACAGTCAATTCTAGACCTTGTTTTATTGCTCTTTTAGCATCAAGTTCAACAGCAACATCTGCACCACCAATGAGATGAAAAGGCTTGATTAAATCTTTTACTAATTCTCTTGCGGGATCTTGACCTGCACAAATAATAACGTTATCAACATCGAGTATTTGTTTTTCTCCATCTACGCTCAAATGTAAACCTGCATCATCAACTTTGTAATACTCACACGAAGCCATCATGTTAACTTTTTTCTGGTTAAGGCTTGCACGATGAATCCAACCCGTAGTTTTACCTAAATTTGCCCCTACTTTGGTTTCTTTACGCTGTAATAAATAAACCTCTCTTGCTGGCTCTTTAATTTCTTTCTTTATTCCTTCAATGCCAGCACGAGCATGTAAGGTCATATCAACACCCCACTCTCTCATGTACGCTTTTATATTTTGGCTTGTCGGCTCACCTGAATGAATTAGGTATTCAGTAACATCAAAACCGATTCCGCCAGCCCCAATAACAGCAACTTTTCTACCAACACTTTTTTTATGTTTAAGGACATCGATGTAACTTAATACTTTGCTATGTTCAATCCCGTCAATGTTTGGTATTCGCGGAGTGATACCTGTTGCAATAACAACTTCATCAAAATCACTCTCGTTTAGCGCTGCTGATGTCACCTTAGTGTTTAGTTTTACTTTGACTTTTGTTAGTTCAAGCTGACGAGCAAAGTAACGGATAGTTTCATAAAACTCTTCTTTCCCTGGGACTTGTTTAGCAATATTAAACTGACCGCCAATTTCACTTTCACCATCAAAAAGCGTTACATCATGGCCCGCTTTAGCAAGAGAGGTTGCAGCAGATAAGCCTGCAGGACCAGCGCCAATAATCGCTATTTTCTTTGCTATTTTTGTAGGAATTATATTTATTTCAGTTTCAAAGCAAGCTCGAGGGTTAACCAAACAACTAGCCACTTCGCCAGAAAAGACATGATCAAGACAGGCTTGATTACATCCTATACAGGTGTTAATTTCATCACTATGTCCTGCTGCTGCTTTATTTACAAAATTTTCATCGGCTAAGAAGGGACGCGCCATAGAAATGAGATCGGCATCGCCATTGAGTAAAACTTGCTCTGCAACTTCAGGCGTATTAATGCGATTAGAGGTAACAACAGGTATATTAAAATGTTGTTTATATTTAGCCGTTACCCAAGTAAATGCGGCACGTGGCACCTTCGTTTGGATAGTAGGGATACGCGCCTCATGCCAGCCAATCCCTGTATTTATAATTGTTGCTCCTGATTTTTCAATCGCTTGCCCAAGCTGAACGACTTCTTCAAAACTACTCCCTCCTTCAACCAAGTCCATCATAGATAAACGAAATATAATGATAAAGTTTTCGCCAACGGCATCGCGGATACGTCGAACCACTTCAACAGCTAGTTTGATACGATTCTCGTAACTCCCCCCCCATTCATCATCACGTTGATTCGTTCTTAATGAAATAAACTGATTAATGAAGTAACCTTCAGATCCCATCACTTCAACGCCATCATAATTTGCTTTTTGTGCTTGTATGGCTAAATTCACAAAACCACAAATTTCTTCTTCGATCATTTCTGCCGTACAAGCTTCTGGTTTATACATATTAATTGGCGCTTGAATTGCTGATGGCGCAATGGGACTACCATTAAAAGCATAACGACCAGCATGCAGTATTTGCATACAAATTTTAGCATCATATTTGTGTACTGCATCTGTGATAAACCTATGCGTTGCTATATCTTCGGCAGTTTCCATCAATTTTGCATCATGACGGGATGAACCGTGCTTAGTCGGCGCATATCCGCCTGTGACAATAAGCCCACATCCACCTTTAGCACGTTCGCCATAAAAGGCGGCTAAACGATTTTTAGCATCAGGATGCTCTTCTAACCCAGTATGCATGGAACCCATCATTACACGATTTTTTAAGGTGGTAAAACCGAGTTCAAGTGGCTCTAATAGTTTTATATATTGTTGTTGGGACATAGCTTTCTCTATATTAAAAAGTCATTTGGAACAAAGTGAATAGCAGTACAAACTACTTGCTATCATCATCTTTATTAATTAACTTCCAAGCCGTTATGGCTAACACAGCACAACGTGCACCAACTTCTAGTGCGTTACTAGAGCTAGCATTTCCTTGTAATGCCCTGGCATAAACCCCCTGTAAAATGGATGCTAATCTAAACATTGAGAATGCGATATAAAATGGCCAGTTTTCTATTTCTGTACGACCTGTTAATTGACAATATTGTTTTATAAATTCCTGCTCGCTCGGTATTCCTTCTTTCACAAGATCTAAGCCTACAAGCCCTTTAACACCGTCAATATTGCTAGGTAAATGATAAGGAATACAGCAATAAGCTAAATCAGATAATGGATGACCTAAGGTTGACAGCTCCCAATCAAGCAAAGTTGCAACTTCGGCTGATTTAGCATCTATCAGCATATTACCAATTCTAAAATCTCCATGCGTGATACAACAGCGGCTATCTTCTGGAATATTGTTAGGTAACCATGCAATTAATTGCTGCATAGCATAAGCTCCCTCATCACCTCCTGCAGGTACATCGCAACTGGATAAATACTGCTTAGACCATAACTTAATTTGGCGACTATAAAAATGTTCCTGTTTACCAAAATCATCCAGCCCTAACTCCCGCCAATCTGCATTATGTAAGGCTGACATAGTTTTGCACATGGATGAATATATTGCTGTGCGCTCAGGTGCTGACGCATGTTTAATTGCAGGGTGTCCATATAATAGACCAGGGACATAATCCATTATGTAAAATGATGTCCCTATTATGTTATTGTCTTCACATAGCAAATAAGTTTTAGGAACAGGTACTTCTGTTAATTCTAATGCTTTTATAATTCTATACTCCCTTTCAATAAGATGAGCCATAGGTAAAAGCTTGCCAGGAGGTTTTTTCCTTAATACATATTTATTGCTTGTAGTTTCCAATAAAAAAGTTGGGTTAGACTGCCCCCCTTGAAATTGTAAAATAGATAAATTGTCATCAATATCGGGCAATTTATCTGCTAGATAATGCTTGAGCTTATTTTGATCAAATTGATGCTTGTCCAAAATATCACATAACTCTGCTTGGTTGGTTGACATGGTAAGTTCCTATTATCAAGACTAGCCAATAGCAATTAAGCTATTGTTTGCCCGCCATCAGCAACGAGCACTTGCCCTGTTATATAAGCTGAAGCATCAGAAGAGAGAAATAGTGCGATAGACGCAATATCAATAGGCTGGCCTAGGCGCTTTAGTGGAACTTGTGTCTCAACAGCCGATTTTCTTTTCGGATCATCAATAAGTGTTTTAGCAAAATCAGTTACGATAACACCTGGTGCTATCGAGTTAACGCGAATATTTTTTGCTCCCCACTCAACTGCAAGATTTCTCGATAAAGCAGACTCTGCCGCTTTAGACATACCATAACAGCCAATAACGTTACTGCCTTTCATTGAAGCAATACTAGAAAGCATAACAACATTACCACCACCATTTTCTGCCATTTTGGGTAAAACTAGGTTACATAACCAAAAAGTACTTTTTAGATTAGTATCCATAATTTTTTCATAAGCTGAATCACTTAACTCTGACAAGGTACCGTAGACAGGGTTTGTTGCAGCATTACAAATAAGAATATCAATCTTGCCCCAGTGCTCAAGCGTCTTATTAACTAAGTTTTCTAATTGTGATTTGTCACCAATATGGCATGGAATAGCAACAGCTTCGCCACCACTATTTCGAATTTTTTCAGCAACATCTTCACATGCTTGAGTTTTACGGCTTGAGATGACAACCTTTGCACCATTTGCTGCAAATAATTCTGCAGTTTTGAGCCCAATACCGCGAGTTGAGCCAGTAATTAAAGCGACTTTTCCTTTAATATTAAATATTGTATTCATGAGATTCCTATTTATATCATTCATTGTTATCTTCAAAGATAGAATTTTTAAAGCATGGTAATGTGACGAATATCCAGCTAATTACGAGATGCAGAGCACAACAGTATTTGCTACGCAGACAAGTTGTTTATTTGGCGCTGTTTCAATCTCAACTCTTACTTCTAACTTAAAATCTCCATTTTCAATCTCTTGAAATTTTTCAATAAAAAAATTAGCCTGTATTTTTTGTCCTGGTTTTACAGCCTGCAAAAATCGCACTTTATTTAAGCCATAATTTATCTTAGTTGTTACACCTTCAATGTTATAACTTTGCTGAGCAAACTGTGGGATTAGAGAAACCAGCAAATAACCATGTGCGATTGTTGCTTTATAGGGGGACTCTTTCTCTGCCCGAACAGTATCCAAATGTATCCACTGCTTATCACCTGTAACCTCAGCAAAGCCATTAATTAAAGATTGTTCCACTAAAAACCATGGGCTACTTGCAATATGTGAACCTATATTATTTTTCAAGTACCCTGCATCAATCATCTTCATCTGACATGACTCCAATTCTAAATATTATCTATATAGTCAAACATAATACAAACGAAATAGCTATATCTTTTTTTGATATAAAATTTCGCATTGCGGAATTACATATCATGAAATATAATAACTAAAATATCAAGAATGTTGAGAAAATTATCAATGACTTTAAACAAAGACTTTTTAGGAAAGACAGCTGTAGTAACTGGAGCAGCAAGTGGTATTGGGCGGGCTGTTACTGAAATGTTATATAAAAATGGCGCTAACATTATGCTTATTGATAGAAACAAACTTCTTTTAGAAGAGTTTGTTAAACAAATAGGTGATGATAAAAGAGTTAGTTTTCAAGTTGCAAATATTGCAGATGAAGCACAAGTACAACAGTTCATCAACACAACAATTTCACTATTTACCAAAATTGACATTTTAATCAATAACGCAGGCATAGCTTCAAAAAGGTTTACAGCGCCAGAGCAAGAATTGAGTGATTGGCACAAGGTATTAGATGTCAACCTATTAGGAACTGTTCTCACCACTAAGTATGCCTCAAAAGAAATGATCACCCAACACTACGGCGCTATAGTAAATACAGCTTCAATTGCTGGTATAAGATCAGGGGCAGGAGGAAATGCCTATAGTGCTTCAAAAGCCGCAACAATTAGCTTCACTCAAACAAGTGCTTGTGACTTAGGTAAATATAATATTCGTGTGAATGCTGTTTGTCCTGGTCTAATTGAAACAGGTATGACTAAAATATTTTTTGATAAAGCTCGCGATAAAGGAGTTACCAATCGTTTAGGGGAGCGTTGTGAGCTATTGCGTTCAGGGCGGCCTGAAGAAGTTGCTGAAGCCATTCTATTTTTAGCTAGTGATAGAGCAAGTTATATAACAGGGCAAGCTTTGGCTATTGATGGCGGCAATACCGCGTCATTAAACATGCCAGGAATGAAGGTATAAGTGATGACACGTAAGAATAAATCAACTGGAATAAATACTAGCTCTTCAGTAATGACAGGTGATGCAGTTTCATTAAAAATCAACTCATTAAATCTGCTAAAAAGTAACTTCACGAAGCAAAAGCTAAATAGAATATTACTCACTAATGACGATGGCTATGATGCTAAAGGGCTTCAAGTATTACTCAAAATAGCACATGAAATTGCCCATGAAGTTTGGGTTGTAGCGCCAAGTTCTGATCAAAGCGGTCAATCTCAGAGTATTACTTTGCATCAACCTCTTCATTGTGAAAAATACCAAGAAAGGTATTATCACATAAACGGCACGCCAAGTGATTGTGTTATTTTTGCATTGAAAAATTTAATGCGAGATTATCCTCCTCAACTAGTTTTATCAGGTGTGAACAGAGGTGCTAATGTTGCAGATAGTGTATCATTTTCTGGCACGATAGGTGCTACGTTAACGTCAGCTATATTAGGGGTTCCAGCTATTGCTTTAAGTCAATCATTCAGAAATGCTGATGCTATAAACTGGCCAATGACCGAAAAATTGGCGAGTTCAGTTATTCATCATTTAATAGCTGATGCTTTTTCTATTGATGGTTTTGATAGTGAAAATCTCAGTATTGATTTCTGCTATAACATCAATTTTCCTGATGAAGTAATAGAAGATATCTCAGGCTTTGCTTTTGCCAAGCAAGGAAGAGGGAGTATTCATGATATTAATATTGAAACCTATACAACACCAAGAAATAAAGAATGTCACTGGTATGCGTTTGAACATAATTACAGTGTTGTGAAAGAACCGTTAAGCGATATTAACATACTAAGAAACAAAGCAATTGCCATCTCAACAGTTAATGTTTGTAGACATAGTTTGAATTAATTTTAGTAATTAAAAACCTAACTAACCTTATACCACAAAATCACACAAATTACCGCATAGCGAAATATAGTTTTGATTTGATGATTTTTTTATGTAAAAATATAACAAATAAAGATATAAAACGATATATTGCTTTAAAGCATTAAATTCACTTAAAAACGAGTAAATACAATGACATGTAACAAACTCCCTGCATTTAGAGAAAATGACTGGTCTGCACCTGATGTTATCGTTTCAGAGAAAAAAAACGGTATACAGTACGTTAATTCTCCTTATAGCCCACTAAATGATGAAGGTAATGTCATTGGTATGTTTCAAGATACCGTAGCGCAATACCCCAATCGAAATTTTATTGGGCGACGTAATAAAGATAATAATGACTGGGAGTTTATTACCTACAAAGAGGCAGATGAACAATCATCTGCTATTGCTCAATGGTTGCTAAATTTAGACCTTGAAGTTAAAAATCCGGTGATGATTTTATCGGAAAATAGTTTTGAACATGCACTTTTCATGTTAGGAGCGTTGAAAGCAGGTATGCCCGTTGCGCCAACATCACCAAATTATTGCTTATTGAGTGTAGATCATCAAAAAATTAAAAATATATACTCGCTGATTGAACCCGCTATCGTTTTTTGTCAAAACCTAAATCACTATCACAATGCAATAAAGTCATTTAATGAGAAAAATCTGAAAGTTGTGTTTGTTGAAGGTGACGATTGCTCGCTCAGTACAAGTAAATTTGAAAACATTGTGAACACACCAATAACCACTGCAGTTAATGAATCTATAGCAACAATTCAACCGCAAGACATTGCAAAAATACTATTTACTTCTGGCTCAACAGGTGAGCCAAAGGGAGTCATTAACACCCATGGTAATTTAGTATCAACGGTCGCCTCTTTAGGTGCTATTGTTAGAATTGATGCAGTTGACAACCCACCAGTAATGCTTGATTGGATGCCATGGCACCACACATTTGGTGGTAATCAAATTGTTCATAGAGTTATGCGCTATGGTGGAACATTATATATAGATGAAGGTAAACCTGTTCCACAATTATTTGACAAAACAGTAGCCAATTTAACAAGTATAGCTGTTAATGGTTACACCACAGTACCTGCTGTTTACTCCATGTTAGCGAAGATAATGAAAACAAATACAGCACTTAGAAAAAACTTTTTCAAAAATTTAGAATGGATAAGTTATGGCGGTTCAGATATGCCACAATCAACTTACGATGAAATTCAAGAAATGGCTATTGCTGAAACAGGACAAAGAATTCCAATTGTAACGGGATTAGGTTCAACTGAGAGTAGTTCATTAATCACCGCATTGCACTGGCCTACCGAAGAGATGGGAAACATTGGTTTACCAATACCTTCAACTACAATAAAATTATGCCCAATTGACGATAAATATGAAATGCGCATAAAAGGCCCACAAATAACTCCTAGTTACTTTAAAAATACCGAAAAAACTAAAGAAGCATTTGATGATGAAGGCTATTTTATTACGGGTGATGCTGTTCGTTGGAAAGATGAAAAAGATTACAAAAAAGGGCTTATTTTTGCAGGCCGAGTTTGTGAGGACTTTAAACTATTGAATGGTAGCTGGGTACACACTGACGCACTTAGAACCAACGTAATATCTTCTTTATTTCCTTTAGTTGATGACTTAGTGGTTGCTGGTCAAGATAAATCATATATATCTTTATTGTTATGGATTAATGAAGCTGCATTGAGGAAGCTATTTAACGATCAGGACTCAACTTATAATGAATTACTTTTCTCTAAAAAATTGTCTGCACATTTAGAAAACGCACTCCAACAATATAATCAACAAAATAAAGGCTCTACCTCACGGATATTAAAAGTGATTAATATGAGCGAGCCTCCATCTTTAGACGATGGTGAAATATCCGACAAACGCTCAATTAATCAACGTGCTGTATTAAAAAACAAAGCTCATTTAGTTGAGCGTTTATATGCAGAAACTCCCGATGAACAAGTGATTGTAATTGGCAAATGAATATAAACATAAATCTATTTCAATATTATTTCAAAAACAACGTATGAGAAACACAATGAATAATTGCAATCAATTTTATATAAATGGTCAATGGCAAGCGCCTTTAAGTGATGAAGTAAGAGATATAACTAACCCTGCAACAGAGAAACCTTGTGGTAAACTTGCTATGGGCTGCAATGCTGATATTGATAAAGCAGTAGCTGCTGCAAAAAAAGCATTTCCTACATGGTCATTAAGTACAAAGGAAGAACGTATCTCTTTAATTGAAAAAATCATTGCAACCTATCAAAAATATTACGCTGAAATTGCCATAGCAATAACCACAGAAATGGGCGCTCCAAAAAAACTCAGTGAAACAGTACAAACCGCTATGGGCTTAGGGCACTTTTCAACAACACTTGAAACATTGAAAACTTTCTCTTTTCAACAAAGCCTAAATAATAAAAGTACAACCAATATTATTAAAGAGCCCATTGGTGTTGTCGGTTTGATAACACCATGGAATTGGCCTATGAATCAAGTTATTTGTAAAGTTGCACCTGCTCTAGCCGCAGGTTGCACTATAGTCTTAAAACCAAGTCAAGATTCTGCGTTAAGCGCTTATTGGTTAGCCAAAGTAATGGATGAAGCTGGTGTACCAGCAGGTGTATTCAATTTAGTTAATGGTTCAGGCTCTAAAATTGGTGATTATTTATGTGGTCATGCTGATGTTGATATGATTTCATTTACTGGATCTACACCTGCAGGCGTTGCAGTATCTAAAAAAGCCGCAGAGACAATAAAGCGTGTCTCATTAGAGTTAGGTGGTAAATCTGCCAATATCATTATTGATGATGCTGATTTTACTAAAGCCGTTAGTGGTGGTGTTGCCAGTTGCATGGGAAATTGCGGACAAACCTGTACCGCACCCACTCGCATGTTAGTGCCTGAAGATAAAATGGAAGAAGCAATTACTATTGCAAAAGCTGTAGCCGATAAAACCTTAATTGGTGTTGGTGATCCTACTTCAGAAACAACGCTACTAGGCCCTGTTGCCAACAAATCACAATTTAACAAAATTCAAGAAATGATCGAAGTGGGCATCAATGAAGGTGCAAAGCTTATTGCAGGTGGCTTAGGCAGACCTTCAGGCTTAGAAAATGGTTACTATGTTAAACCAACCATTTTCGCCTATGTTGATAATAAAATGGCAATAGCACAGGAAGAAATTTTTGGCCCAGTACTATGCATCATTCCCTATAAAGATGAACAAGATGCAATTAACATTGCCAATGACAGTCCATTTGGTCTTTCTGGTTATGTTTCCTCGGCTAGTTTAGAGCGAGCACAACGAGTAGCAGCACAAATGCGAACAGGCATGGTTCACATTAATGGTGCTAAACCAGATTTAACTGCCCCTTTTGGTGGTTACAAGCAATCTGGTAATGGTCGCGAATGGGGCGAACATGGTCTTGACGATTTTCTCGAAATAAAATCGGTTATGGGTTGGCATACAGCTTAATTTCTGTAGTTATTACAAAATATTATGAACGAGTTAATCTATCTTACCTCAGCAGAGGAAATAAGACTCAATGCTGATAAAATATTTACCTTGCATGGCTATCATAACGTATTAGGTTTTAGGCACATTAGTTGGAATGAAAAACGGGTTGAAATTGCGCTTACCCTTCAACCGCATCACTTAAACCTTGGTGGGGTTATACATGGTGGCGTTTTAGCAGCGTTACTCGATATTGCATGTGCTCAAGCAGGCACATTTTGTCCTTATAAAGATAGAATACGAAAATCCATGACTTTATCGTTAACAACTACATTTACTGGTCAGTGTAATCAAGGTGAAATACGAGTAATAGGGACATTACGTGCGTCAGGAACAAAAATTTACAATAGCTCAGGTGAAGTTTTTGATGATAAAGGTAACCTCTTAGCGATGGGAGAAGGTACATTTCGATTACGTTCAGGATCTGAAAAAGCTGAAGGTGTGCCAAAAACTGAGCGTATAGCCAGCACTTAAAAGCAAGGCATTAATTACCGATAGTGATTATTCTGGATAATCGATTCCAGTAATGTCTATCAAGCTACAGGGAGGTAGCTTCTGTGTAAAAATCAATAACACAAAATACGTGTAGATATAAAATAACTACACGTATTTACTTCTTCTAATGTCACCTCATTTCATTCTATCTGGCCACTTCTTTATGTGGATTTATGTGGAATATTATTAACTGAACACTATTTCGTACTAGGTTAATAAGATCACTGAAGAAGTTAAAAGACAATGGATCTTCGACACTACACCTCTAAGATAACAGTATTAATGAACTCCTGAATAAACTACTTACCCACAAAAGAGGAAGCAATTATACCAATTTCACTAAATTATTACCCACTTGTGCTGGTTAAAATACTCCATGGCGGCGTTGCTCTCAATCCCAATAGCTTGCTATTACTCTATCGAGCGCCTTGCCCTGGTTTATTTTTCCTACGCACAATAAGATCACAAACTTAATAAAACTGGTATTATGCTTCATCATACTTTTTCTAAAATACTTCCAAATAGAGTTTTTACTATTCTAGCCGTCCATCATACTTGGTAACCAAGTAGCAATCGGTGGATAAAGTATCACTAATAGAAGGGTAAACAATAATATTACAATGGGTAACATGGCTCCTCGAATGACCGTCGCTAAAGGAATGTTGCCTATATGAGATACCACATATAATACGCCACCTAGTGGCGGAGTTATTAAAGCTAAATTAACATTGATTAAAATAATAACGGCAAACCAAATGTTATCCCACTGCATATAGGCAATTAATGGCAATAACAGAGGAATAGCCAAGTACATCAGTGCTAATACCTCCATAAACATACCTAAAATAAATAAAGCAATATTAATCACTAACATTAATAAGCCAGGCGATAAGTCCGCGTCAATAATCACGCTAAGAATGTCCTGTGGTACACGACCATAGATAATAGCATGCCCCAATATTGCACCACCAATAACGATAATTGCTATCATTGCTGATGTAGAAGTCGCTTCCATCAGAACATTAATTAAGCCTTTTATCGTTAAACTTTTATAAACAAAAAAACCGATTATCATGCAATAAACTACAGCGACAGCAGCAGCTTCAGTGGCCGTAAATACCCCTAAATAGATACCACCTAAAATGATAACTGGCGCCATTATTCCCCAAAAGGCTTCAATAAAAGCTTCACTGACAGAAATGTTTTTAGTAGAAGTTTCTAAATCGGTGATCCCTTGAGCAATACTTTGCGTTTCTGAGTCAAACGAATGTTCGTCACTTTCCGCTAAAGAATTATTAACTGTTTTTCCAACTCCAATGGGTTTATTTAGCTCTCTTCGCACAAAAAAAGATAATACTATTGAATATAATGAAATTAACAATATGCCAGGTACAATACCTGCCATAAATAGTTTCCCAATCGACTCATCAGTTAAATAACCATAAACAATCATGACGATACTTGGAGGAATGACACTACCGAGAGAACCTCCAGCAGTAATAGCTGATGAAATTAAACGATCCGAATATCCCGCACGTCGTAATTCAGGAATAGCGATTAACCCCATCGTTGAGGCTGACACAAAACTAGAACCTGTCATTGCTGAAAATACACCACTACTTGCAATAGTTGCTACACCTAGACCCGAACGAGATCCCCCTAACAATGTTTTAGCCGCATCAAATAAGCGCTTGCCCATTCCTGTAGCAGAAATTAACTGCGCAGCTAATATGAATAAAGGAATCGCGATTAAAATACTTGAGTCCATCGAAATGTAAGCTTTATCAATGCTCGTTGTTAATGCTAAATCAAAATTGGTCAACATCGTCATTAACCCTAACGCCAGCAACCCCAAACCGAAACCCACAGGCAAACCACTTAGCAAAACAAAGAAAAATGCTATTACAAAGCCTATTACATATAACGTCATGAATTATTCCTTATTAGTTTGCGTAGCAGAAAACAATTGATTAAAAAATTGCAAAGCAAGTAGAAAACCACCAATGGGTACTAACAGCTGAGGAATCCATATAGGGATACTCAATAATCCAGTACTGACATCTTTTATTTCATGAGAAAAAGCAACCATTTTTATCCCTTCATAAATGAAAGTAATGGAATACAAAAGCCCTAATAAATTAGCGAAAAAGGTTATTTTTTTACGATTATTAACATTGAGTTTATCAACCAAAAAAGTAATAGAGAAATGCCCCCCTTTACGCAGAGCATAAGCCGCAGCCAAAAAACCTATTGCCATAAAAAGATAAGTACTCACTTCTTGTATCCATGGTGTTTGGTAACTAAAAAAATAACGAAGCAGTACTGAAGCCGTTACGCAAAATGCCAGTAAAAATAAACAAACAGCAGCAATACCACCGCCAATATCGCATAACATATCTATCCATCGTAGTAGAAAAAAACGTGATGAAGGTAGTGCACTATTTTTCATTTTTAATCCTCAAAAAAATTTAAAGTTCTGCTTAAAATCTTATAACAAGCAGTATATTTGAACGTTATCTCTCTATATTTAGTTCAAGCAAACGCTTTGCATCTTCACCGTAGGTATTAGCCCATTCTCTCCAGAACACCTGACTCATTTTTTTTAATTCACCTCGTTGTTGTTCAGGAAAATCAGTGACAATAGCCCCTGACCTTTTTAAAACAGAAGTAAATTTATTTTCCCAAGCAATAGCTGATTTTATCGATTTTTCAGATTGTTGCTGTCCTGTTGATAACATAAATTCTTGGATATCGACTGGTAGTTTTTGCCACTTATCCAAGTTCATAGCTACCATAATCGTTGGATAGCTCATATTTATTTTGGTTACATAAGGAGACACTTCAAAAGACTTTTGGAAGTAGCCAGAAACCGTTGAGTTTAAACTAGCATCTGCAACTCCCCGCTTTAAAGCCATATATTGTTCTGTCTGTGGAATTGATGTATCAGGAGAAGCGCCTATACCTGCCAAAATTTTTGTTAACATTGGGCTTGTCGACAATATTCTTAAATCAACAAAGTCATTAATTGATTCTAGGCTTTTTTTCGCACTAAACATTTGCACACCATCAGTAAAACTTGTGTAGATCAGTTTCAAATGTTTCTCAGCTAATGCCTTATCAATAATTTCTAAGGACTCCCCTTGATAAGCCTGAGCAGCATGGGTGACATTATCATAAGCAAACGGTAAATAAACGCCTTGTAGCATTGGTATTAAAGCCATCATACGAGGCTGCAAAATAACACCCAAATCAACTAAACCTTTTGCTACTGCTATATGCATTTCTTTCGGTCCATAGAGTTGGCCGGCAGGATATTCAACTATAGTAAGGCGACCTTTAAATTTTTCATTTATTTGAGAAACCCAGCTAGTACGAGCCTCAGCTATGTAGTGCTTATCTGGCCCCCAAGACGCAAAAGTGAGAGTAATAGGTTCAGCCATTATTTTGGCAGAATAACAGCTAACAACTAAAAATATTGAACATATAAATCGAATAAATGGAATCACTTTATTTCCCTAAAACAATAAAAACACAAAACATAGGTTCGCGATGCGAAATTAAGTACCACAATAAAACAAGTGAATCTATAAATCAAGAGGGTTTTACTATCAATAAGAATGAAAGAAACTGGTTAAGACACTACATTAGTCAACCACTTGAAAATAAGAGATATAACTGCAATCTAGAAGATGTTGTTGGAATAGCTATTTTCCAATAAAGTTTGCTTTACGCTTTTCAAAAAAGGCTTGAACCCCTACTTGATGGTCACTGCTTTTTTTAACTATATTTTGGTACTTAGCTTCAATATTCATAACCTCTTCATAGCTAATAGCTGCTGACTCACGTAATAATTGCTTAGAGAACTTCAAACTTAACGGCGCTTGCTCAGCCAATTTATTTGCCCAGTCAATGCTATAATCTAGCAGCTTTTCTTTTTCAACGACTTTATTCGTCACACCAAGAGATAAACATTCCTCAGCCGAAATACGCTCTGAAAAAGCGATCACTTCATAGGCTCTTTTTGAACCTAATAACGACAATAAAAATTTATGGCAACCACCATCAGGAATTAAACTAATCATGGCAAAGGGTGAATATAAAAAAGCATCATCAGCCATAACCATTAAATCACATGCCATAGCCAACGATGAACCAATACCCGCAGCAGCCCCATTGACAGCACTTATATAAGGTTTAGGCGCATTAAAAATCCCCTTAATAATAGGGTGATATTCATTATGCATAATCTCAGCAGTGAAATTATCAGCATCACGTCCTGCTAATTTTTCCGTTAAATCTGCTCCTGAACAAAAGCTTTTACCAGCACCTGAAATAACAACAACACGAATTCTTTCATCATTATTGGCTTTTTCAATGGCAGAAATTAATTCCTGCCTCAATTCCCTATTAAGAGAGTTACGAGATTGTGGCCGGTTTAATGTAATAAAGCCTAAATCATTCTTTCGTTGATAAGTTAATACGTTATACCCGCTCATAAAAAACCTACTGCAAAATAAAATACCATATTACAAAACACAATTTCACAATGCAATACATCTTTGGTACATTTATGAGAAACTAGTGGTTCGGTTTATATGTCACTTAATGCAAGTTATAGAATACCTTCGCGTTAAAAACCATAACAATGATAGAGGTAAAAATATAAATATGATGTTGGAAATATATGCGGGAGAAAGCGCTTTTAAAACTATTCAAGAACATGGTTTTAAACAAGAGCTATTTACAAATTTTTTAGGGGCGAGTGGTGGGCCTAAATGGTTTATATTATATGCATTAGATAAGTATTTTTTTGGTGAGTTTTTTAAAGAAAGAACTACGCCCCTTAACATCATAGGCTCAAGTATTGGTGCATTTAGAGCTGCGTGCTTTAGCCAAAAACAACCAATACAAGCAATTGAATTACTTGCTAAGCATTATTCAGAAACCACTTATTCCGACAAACCAACCCCATCAGAGGTTTCAGCAAAGGTGAATAATCTAGTTGAGGCACTCTTTGATAATAATGCTTCTTTAGAAATAATTAACAACCCATTGTTTAGAGCACATTTTATCGTAACGAAAGTGCATGGTTTAAGCGCAAAGAAAAGCCAATTTCTACAAGCAATAGGCTTCTTATATAATTACCTTCTTAATCGGCTAAACCGCAAATATTTAGATATTAACAATGAACGATACATTTTTCATCATCCACAAAGCAGCTTAGATTTAACTGATCAATTTCAAATTACAACCCACAAAATCCCCCTAAATATAAGGAATATTAAGCAAGCTTTATTAGCTTCGGCTTCTATACCGATAGTTATGGAACGTATTAATAATATTGCAGGATCTCCTATTGGCACCTATCGAGATGGTGGTATTGTAGATTATCATTTTGATTTTATGCCAAAAGGAGAAGGGTTAACGCTTTATCCTCATTTTAATTCTACTCCAAAGGCCGGTTGGTTTGATAAAAATTTAAATCGTTCCGTATCAGCAAAAAATTATGATAAAACGGTATTAATTTGCCCTTCACAAAAGTTTATCAATACGCTATCTCAACAAAAAATTCCTGATAGGTCTGATTTTAAAACGATGTCATCATCTCACAGAATTAAATTTTGGAAGGAGGTACTCGATAAAACAACAATACTTAAAGATGAGTTCAAACATTTTTTAAATAGTAGCGATATGAGTAGAATAAGAAAATTAAACTTCTAAAGTCATAATATAATTAACGTCGAACCATAACGTTAGTACAAGTATTGTTAGTTGTTTTCTATTTAAGATCAAGTAAATAAAAACCAGATAACAAGAACCGTTATCTGGTTTTACCCAAATAATTGAGAAACAATTACCTTTGGGGTGTAATCAGGTATTTCTCACCTGTAGCTTGTTTAGAATAAGCAGCTATTGATTGTAGTTGCAATGCCTCTACCAATGACACTTCATGTGTGTAGCGACTAGAAAATGTTGTGGTAATTTCATCAACAACACGCTTACGCATCGACATTACAGTTTCAGTACCTAGCTTACCGAGAGCATTAAATAATAAAAATCCATTTACTCCCCAAGCAAAACCAAAGTTACGATTAAGCGTAATAGGACCTGGGTTTAATGCACCATAAATGTAAACTTGTTTGAAAGTGTCTGAGCCATAAACGCTATGTTCTTTCATATTGCGAGCTGCAGCAAATTCCATACATTTAAGAATGTCACTTGATAGCTTACCGCCCCCGATTGGATCAAACGCAATAGTTGCACCCGTTTCGATAATCGCCGCGGTTAATTCAGTAAGAAATTCATCACTACTTGAGTTAACAACATATTTTGCGCCCATATCACGTAACAGCGATTTTTGTTCTTCTTTACGGACTATGTTAATTAAATCGATACCATCGGCAATACAAATACGGTTTAACATTTGACCGAGATTAGATGCAGCAGCTGCATGGATAATAGCTTTATGACCTTCAGCACGCATTGTTTCAACCATAGCTAATGCTGTTAGCGGGTTAACAAAAGAAGATGCGCCTTCTTTAGCCGATGTACCTGCTTTTAATTCTAAGCAGCTTTGCACATTGGCACATTTATATTGACTATAAGTTCCACCACCAATCACAGCAACAGTTTTACCCATTAACGCTTGTGCCGCAGCCGATGAACCCGTTGCGACAACAGTTCCTGCACCTTCATTGCCAACAGGAAACGCTTTACCAATACGAGTTTTAACTGCTGACATAAAATGAGCAGGAACATCAGCCGTTATAACAGGGCTTTGCTCTGTACCTGATTGTTTTGCTGTTAGCATATCAGCAACGCTGAACATAACTGCTAGGTCAGACGGATTTAGAGGAGCAGCTTCAATTCGAATAACAACTTCATCGGCACAAGGTTGTGGCATTTCGAATTCTTGTAAAGCGAGTGTTAATTTATTATCTTCGCTAATTGTTGAAATAAGTTGGATATTCGTATCTGTCATAGGGGTTTGTTCCTGTACATAATAAAAATTGTTGAACCAATAACTTTGTTCTATTGGCTAAACTTCAGTCAGAATAATGATTTTAATGTTGGTTCTTACTATCCAGCGTTTGCGGCTTGAACTTGAGCCTTTACCTTTTCGCTAAACTCGGGCATGTTTGCTAAACAATCTACCTCCACATTTTTGGTAATGACAGATTGACTCATGGAGTCATTTTTCTCTTCCATTCTGGGGACTTCTGCAAGTACATCCCAATCAAGTTGACTAGAGCTAAAAGAACTGACAATGGTGTTGACGTAATAAACCTAGATATCAGCCATCCATAATTAACGTAATAGATTATTTGAATAACCAAAAACCAAATGAAAGCCCCTGTATTCAAAGAAACTACAGAAGCAAGATTACAAAGAATGAATTATGACTTGTTTTAATTTGGTTATATATAAGGGAAAAGGCGAATTACAATTGCTTTTAAGACAATAATAAAGCTAAAATATTCAGGCATTTATTTAATGGGGAAGTTTGTTGGATCAACTACGTGCAATACGCTATTTCAGTAAAGTAGTCGAAACTGGCAGTTTTACCAAAGCTGCGAGTACCCTCAAGGTACCACCTTCATCGTTATCAAGGCGAGTTGCTGATCTAGAAAAGAGTTTAGGAGCAACCTTATTAAAACGTTCGACCCGAATAGTTAAACTAACGGAAGTGGGACAAATTTATTATAACGATGTACAACAAATATTGATTCAGCTAGAGAAAAGCAATGAAGCTGTGCGTAGTTATCAAACAACACCTATGGGACGTTTGAGTATAAGTTCAATGGTGGGCTTTGGTAACAAGATATTGCTTCCTTTGTTGGATGAATTCAGCGCGTTATATCCTGACATTGTATTAGATATCAGTTTAAGTGATGAGTTATCAACTCTCGGACGTGATGACGTCGATATTGCTATTCGAGGTGGTTACGCTCCAAATGAACGAGTGTTAGCGATAAGACTAATGGACAATGAATTTATACCTGTAGCTTCACCAGATTATATAGAGAAGCACGGAATCCCTAACAATGCGATAGAATTAAAGGAACATAATGGCCTTTATTTTAAAACGCCATCAGGGCCCACTCCTTGGCTATGCAATGTGAACGGTCAATGGCAGGATGTATCAGGACCAGCGGTAGCGATCGCAAATAATGGACCATGGTTGGCGAAAAAAGCTTGTAACGGAGAAGGTATTTTAATGTCAACTCGATGGGCGTTAGCTTCATATATAGAGTCTGGAAAGTTGCAAGAACTTAAGTTTGATCATCAGTTAGCTATAACTCAAAACTCTAATATGGCCGTTTACTTGTTATATCAAAAACAGCGCTACTTTGTACCAAAAGTAAAAGCCGTTGTGGACTTTTTAGTTAAAAGAATAAAAATAACAAATGGAAGTTAAAGTAGCTAATCAGAATATAACATGAACAGCCAGTAAGAGTAATTAACTACTACAAGCCATTCAATTCATTACTGCTGCTGTTCTAACGTGAGTATGCGCTATACGCGAAACCAATTTAACGCTCCCTTGTCTCTAACTTTTGCTTTCAAAGCAATTATACGCCTGTAGAAATAATATTTCTAGCAACATGCACCAACTGAGGGCCTAGAGACTCTATTGTCATTTCATCAGAAACCAAATGTTTCGGGCCACCAATATTAAGAGCCATAATACGACCATCTTGTAATTGTAATGGCACACCAACACTATTAATGGCTTTATCCCAATCACCAAGAGATGTACAGAAACCCAGCTCTTCGTATTCTGTTAAAGCATTTATAATCCCTTCCTCATACCTAGGCCATTTTTCACCTGCTCGCTTTTTCATCTCTTCCAACACTATTTCACGGTCATGTTCAGGTAAACCGACTAAGTATGCACGTCCTGCAGCTGAGGTTGCCAAAGGTAAACTTGAGCCTACTTCCATCCTAAGAGCTTGAGAATCATCTCCTCGACAATTCTCTACATAAAGCATAGATAAACGTTCTCGTATGGTTAACCCTACTGATAATTTGGTGCGTTCAGCTAAACTTTCCATCATTGGCTTTGCAACTCTTCTTACTTGTAAGTTAGAAGTATAAGCATAACCCAATGCTAGAACACCAGCGTCTAATTGATATTTTTCAAGCTGTGTGGAGTATGTTAAATACCCTAATTGTGTTAAGGTATAAGTCATTCTTGACACGGTTGGCTTAGGTAAACCTGTGATTTTTGCCAAGTCTTGATTACCTAATACACCACCCTGTCGACTAAATGCTCTTAAGACATCAAGCCCGCGCGCTAATGCTTCAATAAATTTACGATCTTTCTCTTCCTTTTTCTCTCTTGGTGCATCAAAAATATCAGTCATTTATAGTCATCTTTTAGTTATAAATAAAATTTCATTACCGTATTTGCCTATTGTACAACAAATTTCTTAATGAACAAAACCATAATCCGCCATTCGATTTTAAATTCCATTGGAATAAATAGTGCTAGCTTCTTTCGATAACAGCCGCAATACCTTGCCCTAAACCAATACATAAACTAACAACAGCATAACGGCCACCAGTATTTTCTAACTGTCTTAAAGCAGTTAATGCAAGCCGAGCGCCAGATGCCCCCAATGGATGGCCCATTGAAATTGCACCGCCATTTGGATTTACACGTTCATCATTATAACTAAGCTTTAGCTGTTTGAGACAACCTAATACTTGGGTAGCAAAAGCTTCGTTGATTTCTATAACATCCATATCTTGCAAAGCCAAATTTGCTCTAGATAATACTTTTTGGATAGCAACTACCGGGCCTAGTCCCATTAGACGAGGCTCTACACCAGCAACAGCTGCTGCAATTATCCTACCTCGAGGTTTTATGTTGTATGCTTCACCAACCTGCTTATTACCCATAAGTAATAAAGCAGAGGCATCATTAATGCCAGAAGCATTACCAGCAGTTACAACACCACCTTCAAATAAAGGCGACAACCTTGATAGCTTATCTAACGTTATCTGCGGCCTTGGGTGTTCATCTGCGTTAACCGTTTCTACGGGAGATTTTTTAGATTTTTTAGATTTTTTAGATTTTTTAGATTTTTTAATACTCATAGACATGATTTCATCGTTATAAAAACCAGCCGATAAAGCACGTTGATAGTTTTGTTGAGAGCGCAAAGCAAAGTCATCACTTTCATTACGACTAATATTAAGATTAACTGCAATATTATCAGCCGTTTGAGGCATAGTGTCGTCACCAAATACTTTCTCTATTTCTTTATTTGGAAATCGAGCACCAATAGTACTATCAAATACAATAACATTACGGGAAAAAGCCGTTTCATTTTTTGCCATCACGTAAGGCGCTCGGCTCATACTTTCAACACCACCAGCAATAAATAACTCCCCTTCCTGACAAGAGATAGCTCTAGATGCTTCAATGATAGCGGACAGCCCGCTACCACATAAACGATTTTGTGTTTGTCCTGCGACACTAACAGGTAATCCAGCAAGTAAAGCGCCATGTCGGGCAACGTTTCGGGCATCTTCACCCGCTTGATTAGTACAACCAATCACAACATCTTCAATTCGACTAATATCAACATTTGTTCTTTGTAATAAATGTTTGATATTTTCGGCTAATAAATCATCAGGGCGAATACTTGATAACACGCCCGCATGACATCCTATTGGTGTACGAATTCCATCATAAATATAAGCGTCTAACATTGTCTATAACTCCAAAGTAACTGAATTTTCAGCACTCTTATGTTGTGTGGTACCTGTTATTTTTGTCGGCAACATCAATAATGATTGTCCTAACTTTGAACGACGTTGCAACCATAAACTAGGACGATAACGAGGATCACCATAACGCTGTTGTAAAGAAGTAAGAATAGCTAAGATATTATCCGCTACAAGCGAATTCCCCCACGCTAAAGGTCCTTTGGGATAACCTAAACCTAGCACAACAGCACTATCAATATCATCCGGGCTCGCAATACCTAGCTGGGCAATTTCACAAGCGATATTAATAATTGCAGCTAATACTCGCTGCGAAATAAACCCAGGGCTATCATTAATCACGGCCACTTGATTTTTTGTTTGCTGATTACTACCTTCAGCCAACAAAGCTTTAGCAAAGTCTCTATAAATGGGGTGAGTAACAGGCGTTAACATCATTACTCTCATCTTAGCTAACCCTAAAAATGTATCGACAGCCACCGTATGTTCTGGATTCAAACTTTGTTTTAAAGCCGTATGAGTAGCATCGTCACCTAAAGGAGTCACTAAACAAAGTGCATTCTCTGATGGGCGGTCACTTGTTTCAATAGTAATAGTATTTTTTTCTAAAACTGATAACAAAGCAGAATAACCTTGGGGTAGCTCAGGACTAATCCAAACAGTCATTTTCTTATAGTTATCAAGGCTTATGTTGTTATCTACACTCTTTTCTACTTCATGTTGATGTTCAGCAGGCTCGCTATAATCATAAAATCCTCGACCTGTTTTCCTACCATATAAACCAGCTTTCATTCTCTGAGCTGTGATTGGGCTCGGACAATAACGTGGATCTTGATAAAACTGATGATAAATTGACTCGGTTACCGTATGCGAAACATCTAACCCTGTCAGGTCAAATAAAGTAAAAGGTCCCATTTTAAAACCACATTGTTGTTGAAGGATTTGGTCAATCGTTTGGGGATCAGCAACGCCTTCGGCGAGTATTTTTAAAGCTTCAGTACCATACCCTCGACCAGCATGATTAACTAAGAAACCGGGCATATCAGTCACTTCGACAGGGCGATGACCAACTTGATTAGAGAAATCAACGAGTTTAGCGCAGACTTTTTTATCTGTTAATTGTCCTGAAATGACCTCTACCACTTTCATCAAAGGCACAGGATTAAAAAAGTGTAAACCTGCTACTCGTTCAGGTAGTCGACATTTAGCTGCAATTTCAGTAACGGATAAAGATGAGGTATTTGTCGCTAATATGCATTGCTCGTTAATAACTTGCTCTAAACGATCAAACAAGGTTTGCTTGGCACCAATGTTTTCAACAATAGCTTCAACAACAATATCACAATCACTAAACGTCGTTAAATCGTCTAAATTAGCCAAGGTTAAATTTAGCTTTGCTTGCGCTAATATTTGTGGTGCTAATCGACCTTTTTCAACAGCTCTAGCAAGCATATTCATAACAAAACTAGCTGCTTCATCATACATTTGTTTGTTAGCATCAGATAGCACAACTTTAAAGCCAGCGGCTAGGGCAATTTGAACAATGCCACGCCCCATTGCTCCAGCACCGATCACACCAATTACTTGAACCTTTTCATTTGCATTTTTGTCGATGACACTCTCAGTATTTATTGTGTTATTTTTCATGAAATTATTCTCACTACATATTAGGGTAGTTCGGGCCACCAGCACCTTCAGGTACTACCCAAGTAATATTTTGCATCGGGTCTTTAATGTCACAGGTTTTACAATGTAAACAGTTTTGCCCATTAATTTGCAATTGCGGTTGGCCGTCTGTTTTAACGACTTCGTACACACCAGCAGGACAATAACGCTGTGCTGGCTCATCAAATTTAGCCAAATTGATGTCGATAGGAATGCTTTTATCTTTTAACTTTAAATGACAAAGCTGGTCTTCTTCATGATTGGTATTAGAGATAAACACTGATGACAATTTATCAAAACTTAAAACACCATCTGGCTTAGGGTATGAAATAGGCTGGCAATCACTAGCAAGTTTAAGTTGTTCATGATCAGCATGATTATCTCTAATGGTAAAAGGCAATTTACCAGAGAAAATATTTTGATCGATAAAGTTAAACGCACCACCTACCATTAAACCAAATTTGTGTAACGCAGGCCCAAAACTTCTACTACGATATAACTCATCGTATAACCACGAAGATTTAAAACGACCATCAAAATCGACCAATTCCTCGCCCTCAACATGACTGTCATCATTGAGTGCGGCAAATACTGATTCGGCCGCTAACATACCTGACTTCATAGCCGTGTGACTGCCTTTGATTTTAGCAAAATTTAATGTACCTGCATTACAACCAATGATCATACCACCAGCAAAAGTCATTTTAGGTAAGGCATTTAAACCACCTTTAGTGATCGCACGAGCGCCATAAGAAACGCGCTTTCCTCCCTGTAAAACCTTGGCAATTGTTGGGTGATGCTTTAAACGTTGAAATTCATCAAATGGACTCATATATGGATTGCTATAGTTTAAATCGACAATTAAACCGACTACAACTTGGTTATTCTCAGTATGATAAAGAAAAAAGCCACCGCTACTGCCTTTCACTAATGGCCATCCAGAGCCATGAACCACTAGCCCTTCTTGGTGATTTTCTGGTGCCACATCCCATAACTCTTTAATACCTAGGCCGTAATGCTGAGCATCAGTATCCTTAGCTAAATTGAATTTTTGTTGTAATTCTTTTCCTAAACTGCCTCGACATCCTTCTGCAAACAGGGTGTATTTTGCGCGTAGTTCCATACCAGGCATATAACTATCTTTTTGTTCACCTGTTTCACTAACACCCATATCACCAGTTATAACCCCTTTAACACAACCATCAGCATCATAAATAATTTCAGAGGCGGAAAAACCCGGAAAAATTTCAACACCCATGTCTTCTGCTTGCACGGCTAACCAGCGACAAAAATTCCCTAAACTGGCAATGTAATTACCTTGGTTGTGCATCGTTTTTGGCACAACAAAATTAGGCATTTTTATCGCGCGTGTCTCTGAGGTAAATAAATAAACCTCATCTTCAGTGACAGGTGTATTTAGAGGGGCATTTCGTTCTTGCCAATCAGGAAATAATTCATTCAATGCTGTGGGTTCAATTATTGCCCCAGACAAAATATGCGCACCAACTTCAGAACCTTTGTCAATGACACAAACATTCAAATCTTGTTGATTAGCGTTAGCTTGCTGCATTAATTTAATAGATGCTGATAAACCAGCAGGTCCAGCACCTACAATAACAACATCAAACTCCATAAATTCTCTTTCCATCTTATAACCCCCATAAGAGTAGGTTTGAAAAAGACACCATTTCAGCATCTTTTTCATTTCTCAAATCACAAATTAGCCAAGCACAATTTTCTATTAACTCAGTGCTGCTTCAAACTCAGGCAGTACATCAAATAAATCTGCAACCAAGCCATAATCAGCCACTTGGAATATAGGAGCATCTTCATCTTTGTTAATAGCAACAATAACTTTTGAATCCTTCATACCCGCTAAATGTTGAATAGCGCCACTAATGCCTACCGCAATGTATAAGTCTGGCGCGACAATTTTACCTGTTTGACCCACTTGCATATCATTAGGAACAAAGCCTGCATCAACTGCAGCACGTGATGCACCGATAGCAGCACCAAGCTTGTCTGCAATCCCCTCAAGTAATTTGAAATTATCGCCATTTTGCATGCCTCGTCCACCTGAAATAATCACGCTTGCAGCGCCTAAATCAGGACGTTCAGATTCAGTTAATTGATCACTAACATGACTTGATATGCCTGCATCTGTAACAAAATCTAAAGTAACAATTTCAGCATTACCGTCTGTTGCAACGGCATCAAAACCAGTTGCCCGCACGGTGATCACTTTTTTACTATCTAAACTTTGTACTGTTGCAATAGCATTACCAGCATAGATTGGTCGAATAAAAGTATCGCTTGATTCCACACCAATAATGTCAGATATTTGTGCTACATCTAACAAAGCAGCAACACGAGGCATAAAGTTTTTACCAGTACTTAATGCGGTAGCCATAATATGCTCATAATCACTAGCTAGTTCACTAACAAGTAAACAGATATTTTCAGCTAATTGATGCTCATAAACTGGGTTATCAGCAACTAATACTTTGCCTATGCCATTTATTTTAACCGCAGCGTCAATGACACTTTGGCAATTAAACCCCGCCACTAAAAGTGTGATATCACCTCCAATAGCTTGCGCAGCCGCAACTGTTTTTAAGGTTTCAGTTTTTAAGGTACTGTTATCGTGTTCAGCAAATACTAAAATACTCATGAGATCACCTTCGCTTCATTTCTTAGTTTTTGAACGAGTTCATCAACTGTTTCTACTACTATGCCAGCTTGACGCTCAGCAGGTGCTGTTACTTTTAGTAATTTTGTCCGAGCACTTAAATCTACCCCTAAATCAGCTGCAGCTTTTATAGCCAAAGGTTTCCGTTTAGCTTTCATTATATTTGGCAATGAAGCATAACGAGGTTCGTTCAACCGTAAGTCAGTGGTAATAATGGCGGGTAGTGTTAATTTGAGTGTTTGCAAACCACCATCTATTTCACGCGTAATATTGACGTTACCATCTTCTATTTCAAGTTTCGAAGCAAAGGTACCCTGTGCAAAACCATTCAACGCAGCTAACATTTGTCCTGTTTGGTTATTATCTTCATCAATGGCTTGCTTACCCATTAAAATCAAGCTTGGTTGCTCTTCTTTAATGACTTTAGTAAGTAGCTTTGCAATAGATAAAGGTTCTAAAACCTCTTCCGTATCAACCTGAATAGCTCTATCTGCGCCCAATGCTAAAGCAGTACGCAATTGCTCTTGACAAGCTTTATCACCAATAGAGACAACAACAACTTCAGAGGCAATACCTTTTTCTTTTAAACGCACCGCCTCTTCAACTGCTATTTCACAAAAAGGGTTAATAGCCATTTTCACATTGGCTAAATCTACATTACTGTTATCAGGTTTGACTCGAACTTTTACATTGAAATCTATCACCCGTTTAATCGTTACAAGTATTTTCATGGTTTGCTCTTCATTCTATGGGTATGTTATTAGTTACAGGAAATTATGCTATTTGCTGTTGCTTAACTAAGTTATCTAAATGCTCATCATGTGAACCAAACATAGTGTTGATCATTGTAATACGTTTGAAGAAATGACCAACATCTAGCTCATCAGTAACCCCCATACCGCCGTGAAGCTGTACGGCAGCCTGACCAACTAACCTACCCGCTGTGCCAATTTTAATTTTTAATAACGAAGCTGCTTTATCAGCATCATCGTCAGAGCTAATAGCAATAGCACCGTAATACAGCATTGATTTACTTTGCTCACACTCCATAAACATATCTGCCATACGATGCTGTAATACTTGAAAGTTACCAATAGGCTGATCAAACTGTTTACGCACTTTACAGTACTCAACAGTCGCATTAAGCATTTTTTCCATCACTCCCACTGCTTCAGCTGAAACAGCTACAATCGCATCATTGAGAACTTTTTTTACATTATCAAAGGCTGTATCTACTTCACCAAGCACATTTTCAAATGAAACAAAAGCATTCTCAAAAGCAACATCACCTGCCTGATTACCATCGTTTGTTACATAAGAATTTAACGTCACGCCTGCTTGTTGGGGGTCAATAATAAATAGTGATAAGCCATGTTTATCAGATGATTTTCCTGAAGTTCTAGCCAATACAACAATTTTATCTGCACAACTTGCCCCTAAAACTACAGATTTATGACCATGTAATAAATAGCCACCTTCAGTTTTATTAGCGGTTGTGGTGATGGTGGTAAGATCATTTTGCGAACTAGCTTCTTGAGCGGCTAGTGCTAATTTTAAGTCACCAGCAATTAAGGCTTCAAGTAATGTAGTCTTTTGTACTTCACTACCATGACGTTGAATTATATTGCCACCTAGAACAACACTCGCTATGTAAGGTTCAGTGATCAAGCCTTTACCTAGCTCAGTTTGTAACACCATTAAGTCAAGAGCATTACCATCTAAACCGCCATAAGTTTCTGAAAATGGTAGTGCGAGCCAACCTAACTCGGCAAATAAAGACCAGTTATTGGGATTAAAGCCAAGTTCACTTTGAGCAAAACGTTGACGGGTTTCAAAGTCATAATCATTTTGTATAAATTTTGCTGCGCTATCTTGCAGCATTTGTTGAATATCATTTAATGAAAAATCCACGGTAAGCTCCTCCTAAAGTCCAAGTACATGTTTGGCTATAATATTTTTCTGTATTTCGTTTGTACCACCATAAATTGTCACTTTACGGTTATTGTAATAATGCGGTGCGGTATTAGCAGCAAAGAATGGTCCTATTGGCTCTACGGTTGCGTCATCATACTGCTGAGGAAGAAATGGCAAGGCATATATACCAGCCATTTCAACGTATAATTCATCTAAGGCTTGCTGAACTTCAGTGCCTTTGATTTTTAAAATAGATGATTCAGGTCCCGGTGCTTTACCCGTTGATACAGAAGACAATACACGTAATTCAGTATATTCAAGCGCTTTAAGCTCAACTTCCGTAGCTAAAACTCTGGCCATAAAGACATTATTCTTTCTTAAGTCAGCCATACCATCAGGTGGTGTTTCTAACATTTCGTATATGCTACTCAAACGCTGTTTAGAAGAAGCTACACCAGCAATATTAGTTCGCTCGTGAGTTAATAAAACTTTAGCGTAAGTCCAACCTTTCCCCTCCTCACCAATTAAATTATGTGCAGGAACACGTACATCCTCAAAAAACACCTCATTGACTTCTCGGCGTCCATCTAAGGTAATAATAGGTTTTACCGTAACACCAGGAGTGTGCATATCAATAAGTAGAAAACTAATCCCTTCTTGCTTTTTACCAGTATCTTGCGTTCTAACAAGGCAGAAAATCCAATCAGCATAATGACCTAACGTAGTCCAAGTTTTTACGCCATTAACAATATAATCTTCACCATCACGTACTGCTTTAGTTTTAATACCTGCCAAATCTGAGCCAGCATTAGGCTCAGAATAGCCCTGACACCACCAAACCTTACTTGACAAAATATCAGGTAAAAAACGCTCTTGCTGTTCTTTGTTACCAAAACTATAAATTACTGGCGCAACCATAGATAAACCAAAGGGTACTATTCGCGGTGCTTTAGCTTTGGCTGATTCATTATAGAAAATATATTTTTGTGTAGCACTCCAACCTGTACCACCATGTTCAACAGGCCAGTTAGTACCTGCCCAACCTTTCGTTGCTAAAGCTTGTTGATAAAGTATCTGCTCTTCTTTTGACAGACGTAAGCCATTATCAATTGCAAGCTTGACTTGTTCTGGCAATTCATTTTGAAAAAAATCTCTTACTTCAAGACGAAAGTTTTTCTCTGATTCTGTAAAATCTATATTCATATTGTTTACCATAAATAAAGTGAAATTGTATTACAACTAATTTCAGTATACAGTTTCACTGTGCGAAATCAAGTGTTAATTTAATGAAATTTAAGTTCGTTTTATTTTTACCGCTGATTTGAGTAAAAAATCAATGTTTGGGCTGGATTTTTTTTACTCTTGTTAATTTCCATACGAGAAATCTTACGTATGTGCACTTCATCTGGGCCATCTGCATATCGTAAGGAACGCCCTTGAGTCCACATATCAGGTAAAGGCGTATCTGGGCTTATTCCCATTGCGCCAAAGGTTTGCATAGCTCTATCAACAACCGTTGTTTGCAAGGTGGGGATCAGTGCTTTAATAAGAGAAATATCATCTGCTGCAGCTTTAGCACCCACTTTATCTATTTTCCATGCTGCACGTAGTACCAATAAACGTGCTTGTTCTATTTCTATACGTGAGCGTCCTATCCAATCTGATACCGCACCATGGTCATACAAATAACGACCAAAGGTTTTACGCTCTTGTGCGCGTTCAACCATCATTTGTAGTGCTAATTCAGCTTGCCCAATTGAACGCATACAATGATGAATTCTTCCAGGGCCTAATCGGGCTTGTGACATAGTAAAACCACCGCCCAATTCTCCAAGTAAGTTACTTACAGGTACACGAACATTTTTAAACGTTATTTCGCAATGCCCGTGTGGGTTAATGTGATTCATGATGCTAATATTACGTTCTACACAAACCCCTTCAGCATCTTTAGGGATCAGCACCATACTTTGCTGTAGATGACGATCTTCATTATCTGGGTCTGTTTTGCCCATCAAAATAAACAATTTACAGTTTGGGTGACTAGCATTTGAAATAAACCATTTACGGCCATTAATAACATAATCATCGCCATCTCGTTGAATAATCGTTTGGATATTTGTCGCGTCAGATGAAGGTACATCTGGCTCTGTCATTGCGAAAGCAGAACGAATTTCTCCCGCCATTAAGGGTTCAAGCCATTGTTTTTTCTGTTCTGGCGTTGCAAACATGTGCAGCAATTCCATATTACCAGTATCAGGTGCATTACAATTAAACACTTCAGACACCCAAGGCACTTTCCCCATTATTTCGGCTAGCGGCGCATATTCTAAATTAGATAAACGCGTGCCTTGCTCACCCTCTTTTAATCCCGGTAAGAATAAATTCCATAAACCTTCGCTACGCGCCAATGCTTTTAAATCTTCCATAAAAGAAACAGGATACTGTCCTGACTTTACTTCATCTTTGTATTGCTGCAGACGAGGCAATATATGTTGCTGCATAAAATTATCTAACTGCTGTCTTAATTTTTGTGTTTTTTCACTGTATTCAAAATCCATGAGCTTCTCACTTATTTATATAACTATTAGCATGGGCATTTAGGTTGCTTCATCATGAGGGGAAACTAAGCACCCTCAACCTAAGGCGTAAGTATTACTTTCCCCATCACTTGACGATTTGCTACTGCTTTTAATGCTTGTGCTGTTTGGGCGAGTGGGTAACATTTATCAATGATTAAGCTAACTTTCTCTTGCTGATACCAATTAAATAACTCTTGCATATTGTCGGCATAACCTTTTTTATCTCGTCTGGTGTAAGCACCAAAAAATACGCCAACAACAGAGAACTCTTTAACTAACGTTAAATTCACCGGTAGTTTAGGAATAGTGCCACTGGCAAAACCAACAACAAGCAATCGACCTTCCGCTTTCATACAACGAGCACAAGCATCAAAAAACTCGCCACCAACAGGGTCATAAACAACATCAACGCCTTTACCATTGGTTAAACGTTTGATCTCACTTTTAAGGTCATTTTCCGTATAATTAATTAATTCATCTGCCCCATTGGCACGAGCAAGTTCCAATTTATCTTCACTTGAACAAGCAGCAATAACATGAGCCCCCATCGCCTTGCCTATCTGTACTGCGGCAATGCCCGTACCGCCAGCAGCACCTAAAACAAGCAATGTTTCACCGGCCTTTAACTGACCTCGCTGTTTAAGAGCATGATGCGCTGTGCCATGTGCTAAAACCAAACTTGCGGCGGCTTCATAAGAAATAAAATCAGGCATTGGCATCACT
This sequence comes from Colwellia sp. E150_009, assembly GCF_053543955.1. Taxonomy (NCBI): domain Bacteria; kingdom Pseudomonadati; phylum Pseudomonadota; class Gammaproteobacteria; order Alteromonadales; family Colwelliaceae; genus Colwellia; species Colwellia sp. E150_009. Next base: position 115,625 of record NZ_JBHFOM010000003.1, on the reverse strand, counting down.
TTCTCGGCTGGGCAAGTGATTTTCTGTGCATAAGCGCCATAAGTGCTACTTAAACCGATCACTTTATCGCCAACCTTGTAGCCTCTAACTTCATCACCAACTTGCTCAACTACGCCTGAAAATTCAGAACCAGGAATAAAAGGTAAATCAGGTTTTGCTTGGTATAGTCCTTGTACTAACAAGGCATCAGGAAAGTTTACTCCAGCAGCATGAACAACAATTTTTAATTCATTTTCAGCTAACATTGGCTCAGGAACTTCTTCAAAGCTCAGAGCCTCAATAGGCGCAAAGGCTTTACAAACAATAGCTTTCATTTTCAATCCTCTATTTATTTTTTTATTTATTAAACCTTAATGGTTATTCTCTGGGGTCAAAACTACGCGACCAACAACACTACCTTGCTGTAAATCTTCTAAGGTTTGATGTGCACACGATAATGATCGCTCTGTAATTTTAATTGGATTTATTTTGCCTGCATGTACTAATTCCATCATTTCTTTCATATCTTGAGTACTACCAACAAAAGAGCCAGCAATCGTAATAGCTTTAAGTGGTAGAATAGGTATTGATAAAGGTAACGCGCCACCAAAGAGCCCGACGACGAGCAAAGTACTACCTTTATTAAGCATTTGAATACCAAAGCCAGCCGAACGATCTGAGCCAACAAAATCAATCGCTGCCGCTACACCACCTCGCGTACTTTTCATTAAGGCATAAACCGCTTCTTTGTCAGTAGGATCAATAACTGAATCTGCACCTTCTTGTAGTGCTTGTTCACGTTTAGCTTTGTCAATATCGGAGACAATAATTTTACAATCGAGCAACGCTTTAGCCATTGATAAACCCGACAGGCCAACCCCCCCGGCACCAATAATAAGTAACTCACGCCCTTGAACTTGTTGTTTGACTTGGTTCACCGCACTATAAGCTGTGACACCAGAGCATGCATAAGTACAAGCCAAGCTTGCTGGTAAATCACCTAAATCATATAGATAACGCCCTGAAGGTACGATTACATATTCACTAAAACCACCATCAACTGCTACCCCTAGAGTACGTGGTCGATTACATAAATGCTCTTGCCCTTTTTCACAAATCGCACATTGACCACAACCTATCCATGGATAAACAACATAATTCTGCCCCACAGTTGCATTAGATGCTGTATCTCCCATTGCAACCACTTCGCCAGCTATTTCATGACCTAAGGTGAAAGGTAATTTATGGTTACCTTTTAAATCTACTTTGTTGCCACCACCCAAATCAAAATGACCTTCCCATACATGAACGTCACTGTGGCAAACGCCACATGCTTTGACTTTAATTAGCACTTCATCACCCTTAGGCTCTGGGCGATCATATTGGTTACAAACTAATGCATTACCATAATCTTCAAATTGTTGGCTTTTCAAAATTTTTCTCCGATTTAAAATATTTAGTTTATTCGTGATATTGCTATCTAATTGATATCAAAACCAGTTAGCATCCATATCAACACACGTTTGATCATTTTTATCTAATATATGACAGTCTACCGCTGCTTTTGGAAGCTCATAGTTAAGAAAATACTGCGCTGCATGTTTTTTACCTAAGTAAAAATCACGCTCTGTATCTGAAGCTGTTTTTAGTTTTTCATTAGCCACTAATGCTTGTTTAACCCAAAGCCATGCCACTACGGTATGACCAAATGAATGTAAATAAAGTACCGAATTTGATAGGGTTTTCTCGACACTTTCTTGTTTAGCTACCGCGATAAGTGCATGAGTTGTCTGCTTTAAACACCGCCAACCATCATGCAATGCTTGTCCTAGCTGTTTGGTGTCAGCTATTGCTAATGAGTGCTCAATAGTCTGTTCCACTTGGCTTGACAAATAATTAAATGCCTCACCATTATTCATCATAATTTTTCGACCAAGTAAATCTAGAGACTGAATGCCTTCAGTACCTTCATGAATAGGGTTTAATCGGTTATCACGATATAAACGTTCTAAAGGATATTCGCGAGTATAACCATAGCCACCATGCACTTGAATAGCGATTGAATTAGCTTCTAGGCAATACTTTGATGGCCATGATTTAAGAATAGGTGTTAATATGTCTAGTAATAATGCAGATTTTTCTCGCGCTTGAGCGTCAGTACACCATGTCTTTTTATCAACTAATTGAGCGCCATAAAAAGATAAACACATACCTCCTTCAACAAAAGACTTAGCCTTTAACAACATACGCTTAACATCAGCATGTTGGATTATGCTTTGCTGAGGGCCATCTGGAACTCTATGTTTAGCATCACGACCTTGAGCTCTATCTCGAGCATAGTTAACTGCTTTTAAGTAAGCTGTATATCCAAGCGATACGGCTCCAATACCAACACCTATTCGTGCTTCGTTCATCATTTGAAACATATACTGCAAACCTTTTTGTGGTTCGCCAATTAAGAAAGCTTTTGCCCCCGTTTTTTCACCAAAACTGAGCATGGTTGATGTTGTGCCGCGATAACCCATTTTATGAATCAATCCTGCTAAGTTAACGTCGTTACGTTCTCCTAGTGTGCCATCATCATTAACCAAAAATTTAGGAACTATGAAGAGTGATAATCCTTTAATACCTTTAGGTGCTCCTTTAATACGAGCTAAAACTAAATGCACTATATTTTCACTCAAATCATGGTCGCCAGCTGAAATGAATATTTTATTACCACTGAGTAAATAATTTCCATCAACTTGTTTGACCGCACTACTTTGAATATCAGCTAAAGAAGAGCCAGCCTGTGGTTCAGTAAGCGCCATAGTCCCCATATATGTACCATCAAGTAACTTAGGTAAATAGAGATTTTTAAGTTTATCGTTAGCAAAATTTTTAATAACATTAGCATTGGCATGACTTAAAGAGGAATATGCATACGTGGCAATATTTGCTGCGCTTAATAATGCTTTACACGCGACTGAAATTGAAAAAGGCAATTGCATACCGCCTAGCTCATAACTTTGTGTCGCGGCGCCGAATCCAGCAGCATAATATTGACCTAACGCTTGATGAACTTCATCAGCAATCTTAACCTCTTGGTTAAGCATCTGCGGCTCATTCTCATCAACCAATGAGGCGTGAGGTTCAAAATAATCAACACCTAAATTGTGAGCAAGGTCTATTGTGGCACTAAACGTTTCTTTTGAATGGTCACAAAAATGCTCAAGGTGCGTTAACCTTTCTGTTTCAAACACATCAAAAAGTAAAAAATCAATATCTGTACGGTTAATTAAAGATGAACTCATCTGTGTTTATTTCCTAATATCAAAACATTCCAACCAGTAATCATGAAATATATTACCGCATAGCGAAACAAAAGTACACAAAACAAAATAATTTAGCTATCTTTTGTTTTAAATCATCCTATCAAATATCGCTGTGCGAAATAAGATTTTACTTTTTGTGGTTTTTTTTGTATTATCAACCTTACAAAAATTAATTCTCAACATTGAATAAACATCAGACAAGAATAGGATCCAAAATGAGTGAAATAGTTAGTTTAGAGTTACGTGACTCAATCGCATTAATAAAAGTGAATAATCCACCTGTTAATGCTTTGTCTTACTTAGTAAGAAAAGGGCTTATTGATTGCATTACCCAGGCCGATGAAAACACTAAGGTAAAAGCCATAGTGCTCTATTGCCTTGGTAGAACTTATTTTGCAGGTGCTGATATCACTGAATTTGGTAAACCTATGCAATCACCTAGCCTGCCAGAAGCATTATCATTCATTGATACGGTATCTAAACCAATAATTACCGCGTTGCATGGCACTGCGCTAGGTGGAGGCCTTGAAGTGGCCTTAACATGCCATTATAGAGTGGCCAACAGCAGCACTAAAGTAGGTTTACCTGAAGTACACTTAGGTTTACTACCTGGTGCTGGAGGTACTCAACGTTTACCGAGATTAATAGGTGTTGAAAAAGCATTGGATGTTATTGTTTCTGGACGTCAAGTAAAAGCAGCAGAAGCACTTTCATTAGGTATTATTGACAAAATTATTGATGGCGACGTTGTGGATGGCGCACTTAAATTTGCTCATGATATAGTGGAGCAAAATTTACCTGTTAAACGCATATCTGAGATCACAGTAGATAAATCATTAGTTGCTGAAGATCTTATCAATAACTACAGAAAAAAAATCGCAAAGAAATTCCGTGGCTTTGAAGCTCCTCAAGCGTGTATATCAGCAGTTGAAGCATCAATAGACTTACCATTTTTGAAAGGTGTTGAAAAAGAAAGAAGCTTGTTTCTTGAATGTATGAAATCAACACAATCAGCATCGCAACGTCATATGTTTTTTGCTCAACGACAAGCAGCAGTAATTGATGATTTAGATAAAAAAACGCCGACTAGAGAAATTAATAACGTTGCCATTATTGGTGCAGGTACTATGGGGTCAGGTATTGCGTTAAGCTTTAGCAACGCTAATATTCCAGTCACTTTATTAGAGGTTAATGAAAATGTATTACAAAGTGGCCTTAATACAATAGAAAAATATTACCGTGGTCAGGCAGCTAAAGGACGAATTACCAATGAAAAAGCAGCATATCAACAAGGTTTAATTACTGGCACTTTATCTTATGATGATCTTAATGATGTTGATCTCGTTATAGAAGCGGTATTTGAAAGTATGGAAGTAAAACATCAAGTCTTTTCAAAATTAGATGAAGTATGTAAACCTGGCTGCATTTTAGCGAGTAACACTTCAACTTTAGACGTTGATGAAATAGCTTCTATTACAAAACGTCCACAAGATGTTATTGGTTTACATTTTTTCAGTCCCGCCCAAGTAATGAAATTATTAGAAGTCATTCGTGCAGAGAAAACCGCCGATGATGTCTTAGCAACAGCTATGAAACTAGGAAGTAAAATAGGTAAAATACCAGTAGTTTCAGGTGTTTGTGATGGTTTTATCGGTAATCGTATGCTCAAAGGGTATGGCCGTGAAGCTGGCGCATTATTGTTAGAAGGCGCTACACCTGCACAAATAGATAATGCAGTTTATCAATTTGGCATGGCAATGGGGCCAATGACGATGGCAGATTTATCTGGACTCGATGTAGGTTATCGAGTTAGAAAAGAGCGCAGAGAAAGCGGTGTGTTTGTACCTGAAACTGATGGAGCTATTAGCGATAGACTAGTTGAAAATGGACGTTTGGGACAAAAAAACCGAAAAGGTTATTACCGTTATGAAGAAAATTCCTACAGCCCTATTCCTGATGAAGAAGTAAACAAAATCATTAAAGAAACAGCGCAAAAGTTAGGATTCGAGCAGCGTGAAATTTCAGATGAGGAAATTGTTAAACGTTTAATTTACCCACTGATTAATGAAGGCGCCCAAATTTTAGATGAAGGTATTGCACAGCGCGCTAGCGATGTTAATGCTGTTTGGGTATATGGCTATGGATTCCCGGTTTATAGAGGCGGACCAATGTTTTATGCCGACAGTATCGGCTTAGAAAACATTCTGAATGACTTGAAATTATACCAAGAAAAATATGGTGATATTTGGCAACCCGCTCCTTTGCTTGAAAAACTAGTCAGTGAAGGTAAGCGCTTTAGTGACATATAACCCCTTTATATAAATAATTAAATAAAAATTCGGAGAAAATACAATGAGAGAAGCAGTTATCGTATCTACAGCACGTACGCCTATCGCAAAAGCATACCGTGGCGCACTTAATAATACTCATGGAGCAGAATTTGCGGGTCACGCTATAAAACATGCAGTTGAACGTTCAGGTGTAGACATCAATGAAGTTGAAGATGTCATTATGGGTTGTGGTTTACCTGAAGGAGCGACAGGTGGAAATATTGCTCGTCAAGCAGCATTAAGTGCTGGTTTACCTATCACAAGTAGTGGCGTTACCGTAAACAGATTTTGTTCATCAGGTTTACAGGCAATTTCTATGGCAGCTCAACGTATCATTGTCGACCAAGTTCCTGTTGCTGTTGCTGGAGGATTAGATTCAATCAGCTTAGTGCAAAATGAAAACACGAACCGCTTTAGAACACAAAGTGAATCATTAAAAGCAGCTTATCCTGGTATTTATATGCCGATGATTGAAACTGCGGATCTTGTTGCAAAGCGCTATAATATAAAGCGAGAAGCGATGGACAATTATGCCTTGCAGAGCCAACAAAGAACTGCCGCTGCACAGGAAGCAGGAAGATTTGATACTGAGTTAGCCCCAATAAATGTTAATCAAGCAATCTTTAATAAAGAAACAAAGAGCTATTCTTATCAAGATGTCACTTTATCTAAAGATGAATGTAATCGCCCTACAACTACATTAGAAGGTTTAGCTAGCTTATCACCTGTTATGGGAGAAGATGCATTTGTTACAGCTGGCAATGCAAGTCAGTTATCCGATGGTGCATCTGCCTGTGTATTAATGGATAGTAAACTCGCCGAACAACGCGGTTTATCACCATTAGGTACATACCGAGGCATGGTAGTAAGCGGGTGTGAACCCGATGAGATGGGAATTGGTCCCGTGTTTGCTGTGCCTAAATTATTAAAGCGTCATGGTTTATCAATTAATGATATTGATCTGTGGGAGTTAAATGAAGCTTTTGCTGTGCAAGTCCTTTACTGCCAAGAAAAACTACAAATAGATAGTAACAAACTCAACGTTAACGGCGGTGCTATCTCTATTGGTCACCCTTATGGCATGAGTGGCGCTAGAATGGTAGGCCATGCTTTAATTGAAGGTCAACGACGCAGAGCTAGATATGTAGTTACCACAATGTGTATTGGTGGTGGCATGGGCATGGCAGCACTGTTTGAAGTGAATAACTAATTATTTTGATCACTTTACCTAATCGTAGCGACTATAAAGATCAGTCGCTACTTTTGCTTTAATAAAGTAAAATATTTTAAAACATCAACACAATTTATAGCCATCCATTTCACTTGATGGTGAAAGTTTTAGGGTACTATGAATAATTGGATTTTATTTTTTAGCCTATTAGCAACCGCAATGGGACAAAGTGTTGTTTTTGCTTTAATGCCTGCATTAGGGCGAGAGTCAGGGTTAACTGAACTACAAATCGCTAGTATCATCTCTTTTTCAGCGCTTGTTTTTGCGCTAGGTAGCACATTTTGGGGAAAGCGCGCAATAAAATGGGGTCGTAAGAATATCTTAATTATAGGCTTAAGTGGTTATAGTATAGGCACATTCGTCTTTGCCTCCGTTTTCTATTTAGGTATAAACAAGCAAATAGCGCCAGATCTTTTCTATGTTTTATTATTCACTGCTAGAATTCTACAATCTTGTATAATGTCTGCGACACCAACATCAGCATTATCTTATGCCATATCGACTTGTTCAACAGCACAAATATTACCCACTATCAGTCGTTTAACTTCGGCTAACAATTTAGGGCAAATGCTAGGCCCAATGCTAGTCGGTTTTCTCGTTATTTTCGGGCTGTTAATCCCCTTATATACAATTACCATTTTCACTATATTAGCATTACTACTCGTTTGGCGGTTTCTGCCTGTTGACAAGCCCATTACAGCAAGCAATAACATAGAAAAACCTAATCAGTTTATACCAATTGAAAAAAATGAGTCTACTAATAGCTTTATTCCTTTTGCTGCCATCGCTGCTTCCTTATTTTGTGCTATGGCTATGATGCAACAGAGCTTAGGCTTTTTCATAATCGATGCATTAAAACAAAATGCTATCAATGCTGCAAGTATGCTAGGTATTGGTGCCATGATAGTTGCAGTCTGCTCTTTAATTACGCAATTATTTTTGCTACAACGTATAAAGGCCAATCAACTGACATTACTTAAAATAGGTCTATTTACTTTGATTATAGGGCACTTAACCATTGCAACCTGTCATGATATTAATGAAATATATCTTGGCATGGCACTGCTTGGATTCGGAATGGGGTTTAGTTACCCTACAGCGGCAAGTATGGCAACAGGCCGATGCTCTATAGATCAACAACAAACCGCTGTAGGGTTAATTAGCGCAGCCCCAGCCATAGGGTTTATTTCTGGTCCTTTAATTGCCGCCTTTTTATATCAAAAAAATATAAACTTTCCATTCTTTGCAGCCACATCATTAATGATAATTGTATTTATATCAAGCCTCCAACTTAGAGAAAAACATAATTAAATTTCGCTATACGAAATAACCTTTCATAATAGTTGACTATAAAACCACCTAGTGTTACCTTGTTTCTAAGATAGCATGATGTTTTATTGCTACTTGAAATACCGTATTCGATTAAAAATAAAATAACATTTGGGGAACGTATATGAGTAAAACATTACAAAACACACTTAAAAGAAAATTTAAGCTAACGACCTTATCCATATTTATAAGTGCCATCATTTTTCCAGTGCATGCACAGGGCGATACTGAAGTAGAAACTAAAAAGAAAAAAAAATCTGCTGATATTTTAGTCGAAAGAATAGAGGTTACTGCAAGAAAACGTACTGAAACTATTCAAGAAACACCTATAGCTTTGACAGCTTTTGGTGAAGATCAATTAAATACTTTGAAAGTACGAGATTTTAATGATCTCTCTGATGGTATGGCTAATGTAACGTTAGAGGATGTTGGCACTGCACGGGGCAATGCAAATTTTTCAATTCGTGGCCTTGGAATTAACAGCTCTATCCCTTCCATTGACCCTACAGTGGGTGTTTTTGTTGACGGCGTTTTCTTAGGTACAAATGGCGGTGTCGTCATGGATATGTTTGATCTTGAACGCATAGAGGTACTTAGAGGTCCGCAAGGTATTTTATTTGGACGCAACGTTACTGGTGGTGCACTATTGATTCATACCAAAAAGCCTAGTGATTACTTTGAATTTAAATCTAAAGCTTCTATTACTGGTGGCGAAGATGGTGGTAAAAATAAAACATTACAAGCTGTTGTAAATGTTCCTATTATAGAAAATTTATCTACAAAATTATCAGGATATTATAGTAATGATGATGGTAGTTTTACCAACCTTTATGACAACAGTGATCATGGAGCTTATAAGCAATCTATGATTCGTTCAACCACCTTATGGGAACCGTCTGATGATTTGAGTATTCTGTTTAAATATGAAACCGTTAGCTCAGAAGGGGATGGCCCTTCTGCTCAGAACCATACTAATGGTAGTGGCGTTGGCCCTGAATTAGCTTTCCCTGCCCCACATCCTCTAAATCCGTACGCAGTGACCTTTGATAGAGACACTCATGATTTATCTATAAATGAAAAAGGCTTTCAAAGTTTAGATATAGATATGGCGACATTAAATGTTGATTGGAATATTGCTGGCGGCACAGCAACTTATATTTTTGGCTATCGAAATTATTCAAGCTCTACTTTAGGTGATATTGATGCACAGCCTTTTACCTTATTCCATTCATATTCATGGACAGAAAGCGAGCAGTTTAGCCATGAACTTCGCTTCAATAAAGAGCTTGAGAACCAATCTAATATCACTTTTGGCATATATCAATATGCTAATGATTTAGAATATCATGAAAGACGTGTACTGCCTTTATCTTCAATTCCAGGAGGAATATATCAAGATGGCGGTGGTTTACATGATGCATCAAATATTAGTGCCTTTGCCGCAATAGATTTTAAAATATCAGAACAATTATCCGCAATAGCAGGAGCACGTTATACTAAAGAGAAAAAAGACGTTGATATTGTTTCTCTGAGTAAAAATGTATCAGCTATTGAAGATGGGCCTTACTTACCTCAAGGGCCTGGCTGTAATATTATTTTGAATAATGATTGTAATTTTGACTTTTCAGATGATGATGAGTGGACTAGTTTATCACCAAAATTAGGTTTGACTTACACCTTCAAAAACAGTGATTTAGTTTATGGTCATTGGACAAAAGGCTTCCGCTCTGGCGGATATAATTTGCGAAATACCGCTGACATCAGTACACCTGAATTAGAAAAAGCAAACGGTCCTGGACCTTTTGATCAAGAAGAAGTTAGCAGTTTTGAAGTAGGTTATAAACTAACGCGCGATTGGGGACAATTAAACGCTGCTACTTTCTACACATCAATTGATGATATGCAACGAGAAGTAAACTTACCAGCGCCAGATGGTTCAGTAATACAAGTAATCAAAAATACCGCCGAAGCCAGTATGTTAGGCTTTGAAATAGATGGTGTTATATTGTTAACAGATTCTTTAATTGCTACATTTAACTTTGGTATTATCAATGCTGAATATGACAAAATAATATATGATCTTAATGGTGATGGCATTGTTGATAATCAAGATACTGAGCTTGATATTCCTCGTGTACCTAAAACCACATACAGCATAGGTTTAAACCATGATATGGATATAGGTAGTTGGGGATATTTATCTTCTCGTATCAATTATTCACATCGCGATAAATCTTTCTATACTGATAATAACTTAGGGTTTATAGACGAGCAAGATATTATTAATGCCGGCTTAGATTTACACACAAATGATGAACAGTGGGTGTTTTCTGTTTTTGGTAAAAATTTAACTAATGAAGTTAAACACGGTAGTGATACGCAACTTTCTTTCGGTACTTTCTCTCCACTATCAAAAGGAAGGATAATAGGACTTGAAGTAACTTATTTTATGGAATAAATAATATAGGATCAGCTTCCAAACCAATAGAGTAATGTCGAACGTTTAAGCTAATTGAACGCTCTTTAGAATGTACATAATAGGTCACAATGCAAGTTATGGCCTATTATGTAGGAGTTTTTAAAAGAGTTACACCTTACTTACTTCTAAATTCGATTGATATTGTTAAATCATACCATGACTACGATCATTCAATTGATATGCTTGTTCACTTCAAATCAAAAAGGTTAAGGATATTATTCAGATTTTTTAAAAAAGTTAAATATAAAATGTTCAGTAATTAAATTAATATACACCCGAGCCATCAAATTACTAAATAACTAACAGATGCTTGATAAAGATAAAGCATAGCAATATTATTCTGCTGCTTCAGCCACTTTTGGTTTAGCTTCTTTATCTTCTGTTTTAACAACCTTACTTAAAAACATTTCTCTTAATTTAACATCAATATCTTTAGCCATTTCTGAGTGTTCTTCTAAATATTTAGTGGCATTTGCTTTACCTTGACCAATACGTTCACCATTACAGCTATACCAAGCGCCCGCTTTTTCCACAAAGCCATTTTGAACACCTAAATCAATTAATTCACCTAAGCTGTTAATACCTTGTCCATAAAGAATTTGAAATTCAGCTTGTTTAAAAGGTGGCGCTATTTTATTTTTAACCACTTTGACGCGCGTTTCATTACCTACAATTTCATCACCATTTTTAACCGCACCAATTCGCCTAATATCTAAACGAACAGAGGCATAAAACTTCAAAGCATTACCACCTGTTGTTGTTTCAGGACTGCCAAACATTACACCAATTTTCATACGAATTTGGTTGATGAATATTAGCATGGTATTAGATTTTTTTAAGTTTGCCGTAAGCTTACGCATTGCTTGTGATAACATACGTGCTTGCAGCCCCATATGAGAGTCTCCCATATCACCTTCAATTTCAGCTTTTGGCGTTAATGCGGCGACTGAATCGACAACAATGATATCAATAGCACCAGAACGCGTTAACATATCACAAATTTCAAGGGCTTGTTCACCCGTATCAGGCTGAGATACAAGTAATTCATCAATATTAACACCAAGCTTCCCCGCATAAACAGGATCAAGTGCATGTTCAGCATCAACAAAAGCACACACTTTACCTTCACGTTGCGCTTGCGCTATTACTTCTAATGTTAATGTTGTTTTACCGCTAGACTCAGGTCCGTAAATTTCCACGACACGACCAAAGGGTAAACCACCTGCACCCAGCGCAATATCTAATCCTAGAGACCCCGTAGAAATAGTTTCAACATCCATTGTAGTATTATCGCCAAGCTTCATTATTGAACCTTTACCGAACTGTCTTTCAATTTGGCTTAAGGCTGCTGCTAGTGCTTTTTCTTTATCTTCTTTCATGTTTTACTCCGCTGACAACGTCAGTAATGTCGTTTTGATATAGCAAGTATACTGTATGGTCGTACAGTATCAAGTTTTTTTACAATTTATTTTTTTTATTAATTAAAAATCAAATGATGATAACTTTAAGTTACTGATAATAATAAATTTTATAGCATTTTATAACTTTTTAAAATTTTCTATCAAAAAGTTATAACGAGAATAATAATGACAAAAAAAGCGCTGAACATTTCTGTAAAGCGCTTTATATATTTTCTGTAGTTGCTATATTTATATATTTTTTGTAGTTACTATATTAGTTATGCTTTTTTCTAGATAGAGACAAACCAATTAATGATAGAGCTAAAATAGCTATTGATGAGGGTTCAGGTACAGAAACAGAGCCCACTTTTAATGCTGAATATTGTATAGTGCCACCTGCTGTTAAAATTTCACCAAAACCGTTACCGAAGAAGGTTACTGAAGTAAAGGTAGCTGAATCATCAATCGCCCCCACAAAGAATGCAGCCCCATTTGCTCCACCAGCTGCCGTTGCAGGGTTATCAGAAGCTTGAGTAGCACTGGCAACTTTAATTGCTGCTCCACCATCAAAACTAATAAATAACTCAGATGTAAAACAACAAGTTGCCCAATCACCTACTTCAAAACCTAATGCATTTATTGCACTATTAAAAGTAAAAGTTAACCCAGAGCCTGCACCAGTACCGTCTCCATTATCCTCAGGGTCTATTTTTATCATTTGACCTGTAGAGTTACTATAACTAGAACTATAAACACCTGCTGAATTACCATCTGATGTCGTGATAGTAAAATCTGGTTGTACCCAAGAACTACCAGAAGATATGCCTGTTAGTGTTGTTGAGCTTACTGAACCACCAGCATTAGTAACCGTTGATAAAAACTGACTTTGACCATTAGTAATTGTGTCGTAGTAATCAATAATGGTGGCTTGTGAAGCGCTCGCTATAAAAAATAAGGAAATAGAGAATGTTTTAATTGCTTTGTTTATCATAAAATAATGCCCTGTTAGTATTGTTGTTTATTAATCGCCTACTCAAAGATAAGCAAAAAGTATTCCAAAACAAAAAGCAAACTTAACCAACTGAAAACAAATATTTTTATTTTTAAATATTCATTTGCGTTATATTAGGTGTAAAATAAACTGACATTACTGTTTATCACCTCATATTAAAAATAGGTATATAATCAAACATTAACAATATAATATTAAATGAAATAAACAACCTTCCAAATAGTACCTTTTACCAATGACTACCAGCCAAGATTTATCACAACACACCCCTATGATGCGCCAGTACCTTACCATTAAGGCTGAATTTCCTAATATTTTAATTTTTTATCGTATGGGCGATTTTTATGAGCTATTTTTTGATGATGCGAAAAAAGCGTCTGATTTATTAGATATATCTTTAACAGCCCGAGGTAAAACAGGGGGTAATGCTATTCCTATGGCCGGGGTTCCTTACCATGCAGTAGAGAATTATTTAGCTAAATTAGTGCAATTAGGTGAGTCTGTTGCTATTTGCGAACAAATTGGTGATCCTGCAACAAGCAAAGGCCCTGTTGAGCGAAAAGTGGTGAGAATTATAACGCCAGGTACGGTCAGTGATGAAGCGCTATTATCAGACAAACAAGACAATTTAATTGTTGCCATCGTTGAAAATAATTCTCGTTCTAAGAAATCCTCAGATCCCTGCTTTGGTCTAGCTTATCTTGATATGACCAGTGGTCGTTTTGTAATAACAGAGCCACAAACCAATGAGCAATTACAAGCAGAGTTACAGCGCCTTTCTCCTGCTGAACTGCTATATCCAGAAACACTTTCAAATACGCTAGACATTAAACAATATAAAGGCTTACGTCGACGCCCTGAATGGGAATTTGATCTTGAAACAGCCCTTGCCTTACTGAATAACCAATTTGGCACAAAAGAGCTTACTGGCTTTGGCGTTGCGGATAAATTTTTAGGTTTATCTGCTGCGGGGTGTTTATTTCAGTATGTAAAAGACACTCAACGTACGGCACTACCCCATATACGGGCAATAGTTTGTGAATCAGCAAGCTCGGGTGTAGTACTTGATGCCGCAACTAGGCGTAATTTAGAGTTAACACAAAATCTTCAAGGGGGGGGGGATAATACATTAGCCGCGATATTGGATAAATCTTCGACTCCGATGGGCTCGCGTTTATTAAAGCGCTGGCTGCATTTTCCGTTACGAGATTTAAGCGTTTTAAAAAATAGACAAGATGCAATAGAACAAATTATTACCACTGATTTACATCTAGACGTGCAACCAGTGCTTAAAGGTTTGGGAGATATTGAACGAATTGTTTCACGTATTGCTTTAGGCTCTGCAAGGCCGCGTGATTTCGCTCGTTTACGTAATGCGCTACAAGTTTTGCCTGAATTACAACAAACACTATCACCATGCAACACTGGCTATGTTCATGCACTTTCAAAATTATTGTTACCTATCCCAGAAATACAGAATTTGCTCGAACAAGCCATTGTTGAAAACCCTCCTGTACTTATTCGCGATGGTGGTGTTATTGCTGCTGGCTATAACACTGAACTCGATATACTTCGTGATTTAAGTGATGGTGCTACTGATTTTTTAACGCAATTAGAACAAAAAGAAAAAGAGCGCACGGGGATTCATTCATTAAAAGTGGGTTATAACAAAGTCCATGGTTTTTTCATTGAAATGAGTAGAACCGCAGCAAATGATGTACCTGACAATTATATTCGCCGTCAAACTTTAAAAAACAACGAACGTTTTATTACCGAAGAATTAAAAGAGCACGAGCATAAAGTTCTCAGTGCCCAAAGCCAGTTTTTAGCCCTCGAAAAACGTTTATACCAAGAATTATTTGATAAAATATTGCCAGAAATAGCGAGATTACAAAGCCTTAGCCAAGCAATTGCTGAACTGGATGTGCTTGCCAACTTTGCCGAAAGAGCAATAACCTTACACTATGTAAAACCACAATTAAGTGAACAATCAGGCATTAATATTAATGCAGGTAGACACCCCGTTGTAGAGCAAATGACCCATGAAGCTTTTATTCCAAACCCTGTTGTTTTAACCCAGCAACGAAAAATGTTGATTATAACTGGCCCCAATATGGGGGGTAAATCAACTTATATGCGCCAAACCGCTTTAATAGTTTTACTTGCACATATTGGTTGTTTTGTTCCTGCTGATAATGCTCAAATAGGGTTAGTTGATAGAATATTTACCCGTATAGGTGCCTCAGATGATCTCGCCAGCGGTCGTTCAACATTTATGGTAGAAATGACCGAAACAGCTAATATTCTTCATAATGCAACAGATAAGAGTTTAGTGTTACTTGATGAAATTGGCCGTGGCACAAGTACTTACGATGGTCTTTCTCTCGCTTGGGCATGTGCAGAAATGCTAGCACTTAAAACAAAGGCGTTTACTTTATTTGCCACTCATTACTTTGAGTTAACATTACTAGCACAAGAAATTTTAACTTTAGCCAATGTGCACTTAGATGCCATGGAACATGATGACAACATAGTATTTATGCATGCAGTACAAGAAGGTGCTGCAAGTAAGAGCTTTGGCTTACAAGTTGCCCAACTTGCTGGTGTGCCTAAAGCAGTGATTAACCGCGCCAAACAACGATTAACCGAATTAGAAAACAAACAAGCGCCTTCTATTTTACCAGCTCAATCTGAAAATTTTCAGCAGTTGTCGTTAGTAGCTGAAGATCATCCAGCAATTGATACGTTACGTGATATTGATGTTAATAATTTATCGCCTAAACAAGCGTTAGATTTATTGTTTGAATTAAAAGAATTGCTGTAGATCGAAACAAATTCACCTTGTTATTGCACATAGCTCTGAGTTGAAAAGAAATTTAATCAAATTGATATAACTTGATTTAAAATATTTTTAAAAGTTGTCCCAGCCCAATTAACGTAAAAAGGCTGTAAGTGTTACTTTACAGCCTTTAAATCCCCCCAAATATATTAGAAAATATACTACTGAACTTCGAATAAAGCTTCTATAGACAGGTTTTGTTGGCTTAATATGTCACGAAGTCGCTTAAGGCCTTCAACTTGAATTTGACGAACACGTTCACGAGTCAATCCAATTTCAAGGCCAACATTTTCTAATGTTTCAGCCTCATAGCCTAATAAGCCAAAACGTCGAGCTAATACTTCTTTTTGTTTAGGGTTTAACTCGTTAAGCCAGTGAATAATATTATTGCTCATATCTTCTGATTGTAAGTCTGCTTCGGGTCCTCCGCAGTCTTCATCAGCAATCACATCAAGCAAAACCTTCTCTGTATCTCCTGAAAAAGGAGTATCTACTGAGGCTATACGTTCATTCAAACGCAGCATTTTTGTAACATCTTCAACAGGTTTACCTAATGAATTTGCTATATCTTCTGCTGTGGGTTCATGATCTAATTGTTGAACAAGCTCACGGGAGGCACGTAAATAAATATTTAATTCTTTAACAACATGAATTGGTAAACGAATAGTGCGCGTTTGATTCATTATAGCGCGTTCAATAGTTTGGCGAATCCACCAAGTAGCGTACGTTGAAAAACGAAATCCCCGTTCTGGATCAAATTTTTCAACGGCACGAATCAAGCCTAAATTACCTTCTTCAATTAAATCAAGTAACGGCAAACCGCGATTATTATATCGTCTGGAAATTTTAACCACTAAACGTAAATTACTTTCGATCATACGTTGACGAGATGCTTTATCACCTTTAAGAGAAAGACGCGAGAAATATATCTCTTCTTCTGCACTTAGTAACGGTGAAAATCCTATTTCACTTAAATAAAGTTGAGTGGCATCAACATTTGATGCTTTATCTTCTTTACTTTTTAGTACTGTGGTTTGGTTTGTTTCTTTTCCCATGCTGCACTCCAATTATAGCAAACTTGCATTTAGTATTATTTATTCACACTAACTCCAGTTATTTTTTGTCGGTAGGTATTTTCTATGCGTTAAATTTAACAGAAATACACGATTATAATTATATGTACTTATTTTTTGGGTAAATACTTCAAAGGATCAACTGATTTTCCGCGAAAGCGAACTTCAAAATGAAGCATGACTCTTTGCGCGTCGGTGTCACCCATTTTTGCTACGATATCTCCAGCTTTTACAAACTGTTGCTCTTTTACTAAGATTTTATCATTATGGGCATAAGCACTTAGATAATCATCATTATGTTTTATAATAACTAACTTGCCATAGCCTCTTAATGCGCTACCTGCGTAAACTACTTTACCACTTGCCGTTGCTCTAATATTAGTTCCACGGCGGCCAGCGATATCTATTCCTTTATTACCTTGTGCTTTGGAAGAAAACCAATCAATAATTTTGCCTTTAACAGGCCATTTCCATCGACTAATTTTTTGAGAAAAATCTGATTTTGATAACGGCTCTTTCTCAACTTTCTTCTTACTTACATTTTCACCATACGCTTGCTTTTTTGAAGATGCAATAGGCTTTTTAACTACTTGAATACTGGTCGGATTAGAGCTTTTAGTCTGCTTTGTACTGGAGTGCACATTCTTACTAGCTTGCGAACTTTTTCTTTGATTATTAGCAACTAAAATTAATTTTTGATTTGGAAAAATATTATAAGGAGGTGAAATATTATTCAATTTAGCTATTTGTCGCACATCCGAATTAGCCCGCCATGCAATTGAATACAGGGTTTCACCTGGTTGTACCGTGTATTCTCTTGCGTTAATCGTGTTTTGAGTTTGTTGGTTTAACGGTGTACTACCATAAACAGTTACAACAGGCGCGGGGGATTGACGAGAAGAGCAAGCCAAGAGGTTAAGAATAAAAAAAGTACAACAAAATAGTTTACATAATGCCTTAAAAGTAAAAACTGTATTATTTTTGTCTTGTTTATCTCTCATGATGCAACCAACAAGCTATTTATTTTACAATGAAATAGGTAATGATAATCAAGGCAACAAGCCCCCACCCCAAGACATCAATCCATTTACGTAAGTTTTTTTCCATCGCGCTCCCCCCCCATTGAATAAGGCCTGCAACCAAAAAGAACCGCATACCTCTGCCAACAGCTGAAGCAATTAAAAAAGGCAAAAAAGCCATTTGTAAAAAGCCAGCACTCACTGTAAATAATTTATAAGGTATGGGTGAAAAGCCTGCGATGAAAACGACCCATACGCCCCATTTACTGAACCATTCCATTGCCGTATCAAAGCGAGGTTGGTAACCAAATTCAGTTATTAAGGGTTGTATCCAAGGTTCAAACATTAAATACCCAAGTAAATAACCTACTACCCCACCCGCAATTGAGGCTATAGTTGTGATACTTGCTAATCGCCATGCTTTTTCAGGCTTTGCAAGCACCATAGGCGCAAGTAAAACATCAGGTGGAATAGGAAAAAATACAGATTCAGCAAAGGTTAGTAATGCCAGTATCCTTGGTGCAAACTTATGCTCAGCCCATTTTAACGTCCACTCATAAATGGCAGAAAATAGCTTCATTACATTAACGCCCCTGCAACAAGAGGAACAAAACGCACCGCTTCTACTTGCTTTTCATTGTAATTGTTACCTTGTCGGGTAATAATTTTTAATATTTGTGTTTTATCACCAACTGGGATAACTAAACGACCGCCATCAACAAGTTGTTCTAATAATGCTTGTGGCACGGTCACTGCGCCAGCAGTGACGATAATGGCGTCAAATGGTGCTTTGCTTGCCCATCCCTGCCAGCCATCACCGTGCTTCAATGAAATATTATGTAAGTCTATTGCGCGTAAACAACGTTTAGCTTGGAATTGCAGTGATTTAATACGTTCAACAGAGAAAACTTTCTCTGTAAGTTGCGCTAAAATTGAAGTTTGATAACCTGAACCAGTTCCTATTTCTAGAATGCTCTTTGGCTGAAAATCTTTTAATAATAACTCTGACATTTTTGCCACGATATAAGGCTGAGAAATCGTTTGTCCTTGCCCAATAGGTAAGGCCGTATTGTCATAAGCTTTATGAGCCAGTATTTCTGGAATAAATATATGACGAGGCGAGTTAGCAATAGCCTGTAAAACGAGCGGGTTTGAAATACCTTGGGCTTGTAGCTTTTGGGCAAGTAACTCACCACTACGTTTCGATTTACCAACTGTGCGAGAGTTTTTTCTTTGACTCATCATATCGTTACTTCATCCATCCATTCTCGCATACTATCAATGCTGTTATGTGCTGTCATATCAACAGTTAACGGGGTTACTGAAACATAATGGTTAGCCACGGCATCAAAATCAGTGCCTTCACCACCATCAAGCTCTTTGCCTAAAGTACCATACCAATAAATATCTCGTTGCCAAGGGTCTTGCATTTTTTTCATCATTTCGGCTTTGTGCCTATGCCCTAGTCGAGTAACTTTAATTCCTTGTATTTGCTCAATGGGCACATCGGGTACATTAATATTTAAAATTTGATCAGCGGGTAAAGGGTGTTTATGAATGCGTTTAATAATTTGCGCTGTGATTATTGCCGCTGTTTGGTAGTGCTTTTCATGCTTGCCAAGTAATGATACAGCTATTGCTGGTATTCCCATATGTCGACCTTCTGTGGCTGCAGCAACAGTACCCGAATACAAAGTATCATCACCTAAGTTAGGACCTTTATTAATACCAGCTACGACTAAGTTTGGTGTAGGTGAAACAAGTTGGCTAACGCCTAAATGAACTGAATCCGTAGGTGTTCCATTAACCGAGATAAAACCATTTTCTAATGTTTGTGCTCTCAACGGGTTCAGTAAGGTTAACGAATTACTTGCACCACTACAATTTCTGTCTGGTGCAACTACTGTTACGTCAAAATATTTAATTAATTCCTGCTGCAGTACTTTAATACCTAAAGCATGAACACCATCATCGTTACTTAATAATATTTTCATTGGGTATTTGACTCTATATTTTGATCTGGTTTTGCATTTCATTAACGTTAACGCGCTGCGTACCATCTCGATAATCAATTAATTCACGCAGTACAGTAGTTGCATATGAACCTGCAGTAAGCGAAAAGCATACTTTTACATCGGGTAAATCACTATTTTCACTGATATTATTAGAAGCAGCTTCTTTAGGTAATACTTCAAGATCAGCGTCATTAATAATTAAGCGAATACGACGACGCTCTTGTTTTAAACCAAAACGGGGTAAACCTTGAGCAAATTCATGATGTTTTTCCGCCACTTCTTGCTCAAATATTTTTGGCTGTGCTTCTGTCATTAAATCACCCGCTCCCCACATTGCAGCAGTAATATCTACATCCTTGTCACTTAAGCGCTGTTTAATGACATCATCAATCTCTTCCAAACGAAACACCGACTGAGTACCTGCTAGCATTACGACATCGCCGATGGATAATTTATCAAATATATTTTGTTTAATACGTTCATTAATCATGTCATTAAAAATAGCCGAGCGTGCTGCAGATAAATACATACCTCGTTTTTTCTTATCCTTCACTTTAGTGCCAGAAAATAGAGCTAGTGCGCAATCAATATTACCACCGTCAATACCAAAACGCTGTTCACCAAAATAATTAGGAACACCATGCGCAATTATTTTTTCCCAACGTTCAAAAAAATCCTTTAAATTAGTAACGTTACGAATAACTAATTCAAACCGATTACCTGTTAGAACACCTGTGCGGAGTTTTTTGTTGTGTCTTTTATAGCTAAGTATTTCAACACCTTCAATAGTAAGATCCGCTAAATCATACACTTGCTTACCTGGAACATGAACACCAAACCACTGCTCTGTCACCGCAAAACGATCTTTTAACCCAGCATAAGAAACGAGTTGTTCCTTCACCTTAAAATATTTGGCTAGTTCGCGTGCAACAAAAACGGTATTCGTCCCAATTTTTTTTATGTGAATAAACAGGTGTTCTCCTTCTCCACATGGTAAAAATGGTAACTGCTCAAATACGCAAAAATCTTGAGGGTTTGCTTTTATTAAGCCTGTTGATTTCGGTTTACCGTGTAAGTAGGCGAGTTCTGGTAACATGCTAATTCTCTATATTATATTTTCAATTCACATTAAGTTTCGGTACAAGTAAATAGTAACGGTGCTAACGTTAGTTTTAGTTTTAGTTAACAATCGATCTAAGTAATACGACGCAATGCACGGCAATCCCTTCTTTTCGCCCAGCATACCCTAAAGTTTCAGTGGTTGTGGCCTTGACATTAATTTGCGCTACGTTGCAATTTAAGTCTTCTGATAAACATTCTCGCATGGCTAATAAGTGCGGTGCCATTTTCGGTGCTTGCGCAACAATAGTGATGTCGCCATTACCGACTTCATAGCCTTTTTCTGTCATTAACCCCACGACATGACGCAACAATATACGGCTAGAAATATTTTTATATTTGCCATCAGTATCAGGGAAATGATTACCAATATCAGCTAAACAAAGGGCACCTAAAATAGCATCACATAAAGCATGAATAGCAACGTCTCCGTCTGAATGAGCAATAAATCCTTGCTCAAAAGGAACACTAACACCACCAAGTATTAAAGGCCCTTTTCCGCCAAATTTGTGTACATCAAAACCATGACCTATTCGCATGTTTTACCCTTTATATTTTTTGATTTGTTGTTAATTTACGTTGTTGTTCTAAATAGAAGCTTGCTAGTGTTAAATCTTCTGGTCGGGTTATTTTTATATTATCTCGTCTACCAGAAACCAGTGAACAAGGTAAGCTCAACGATTCGATAGCTGACGCTTCATCTGTGATTGGCAAACCTGTTAGTTGTGCGTGCTCTATCGCTTTTATTAATGTATTTGCTTTGAACATTTGTGGTGTATATGCATGCCATAGTAAGTTACGTTCAATCGTTTTATTCACCTGTATAGCCTCATGTTGACTCGTATTATTAGCGAGTTTCATAGTATCAACTACTGGAGCCGCTAAAATACCGCCATTATTATTGTTGAGACAGTGGTCAATTAATTTACTTATATCGTCATGTGTTACACAAGGGCGGGCTGCATCGTGCACAAGCACCCATTCTAACGCATTCACTTGCTGTAAACCGTTTAACACAGAGTCAACACGTTCTTTACCGCCAGACACTCGTATAATATTAGGATTATTTACCAGAGCTGTTTGCTCAAAATAATCATCATCGTCACTTAATACCAACACGACTTTCGAAATGCTTTTATGGCTGAGTAAACGGTTGACTGTGTGACTTAAGATGGTTTCATTATTAATTGTTAAATATTGCTTAGGGCATGAAGTTAACATACGTTTACCTACGCCAGCAGCAGGGACAACAACAGTAAATTGTTGATTTTCATTTGATTTGTTTCTTTGTTCCAGCTTATCACTCGACACTACAAGGGCACTCACAACTAATAAAGTCCCTTATCTGAATCGTTTTTTATCGACGAAGTTTTATTAGGGATAACGCGAAAGAAGGTTTCATTTTCTTTAATCATACCTAATTCATTCCTTGCTCGTTCTTCTATTGCTTCAGTACCAAGCTTGAGGTCATCAGTATCTGCGTATAATAATTTGTTACGCTGTTGCAACTTTAAATTAACTAGTTTTTGTTGAGCGACATCCTCTTGTAAATCAATATAATCAGGCACACTGTTTTTACCGAACCAAAGACGGTATTGCAATAAACTCAAAACAATAAATAACAGTGCTGTAAATGTGCGCATGTGTACCTAATAAAAAGCCTAAAAAACACAGAGTAATAAAAAATTATTACTATTATATGGACTTATTATTTATAAGGCTAATGGTTGTTTAAAGTCTTTCCAGTTAATAGCACAAGAAAGTAACAATTCTCGTAAACTTGGGGGAATAGTTTGTAATTTAGTACTTTGAGCATTGATATGAGTATTGCTATAAGACACCGCTTGCCAACAATGACCTGCACAAGCTGCTAACATCACTTTTTTATTTGGCTTAAGCAATTTAAATGTTTTGTGTTGGTTCAAATCACCCTGTACATTTTTATTCTCTTCACTCAATGTAAACCATCCCGAGGTATTTGTTCTAAGTCGTTTATTGGCTATATCAATTCTATCGATGCAATCTAAAGCGACTCGTTGCTCATTGAGGATAGGAACCACTAAGCCAAGGCTTAACTCGTTAGTTAAATACCATGAAAAAATTTCATGGGAGGTTTGTCCGGCGAGCGTTAGTTTTGACGCTTGTTTAGCTGACCAACTTGCATTTTGAATATCTAATATTAAGGGAGTTTTACCTTGCGCTTTTACCTGCATCATTAAATGAGCGGTACGATTTATATAATGCGGTAGGCTCTTCAAACGCCCTTGTAAATTATCAACTTGACTTATTTCTGTATTAGCAAGCATACGCAATTCTCGCTCATAGAGCGCATTGCATAATTCGGCAAAGTCCTTACTTTGCAGATCTGTTTGCCAAAAAGAAGTTTGAGACATCTATCAATAAATCAAGTAATTATACCCGTATTGTTTAAGCATACTTGATTGTAGATAAAAGATACAACGACATATAAACAAAAATCGGGCCTTAAGGCCCGATTTTATTTATTAACTTGTAATAATTTAAACAAGTAACATACTACTTGTTACTATAAGGCCTTATTGACCTTTAATTTCAGACAAACCATTATATACCGCTTTGTCACCTAAGAATTCTTCAATACGTAATAATTGATTGTACTTAGAAACACGGTCTGAGCGACATAAAGATCCTGTTTTAATTTGGCCAGCTGCAGTACCTACTGCTAAATCAGCAATAGTTGCATCTTCTGTTTCACCTGAGCGATGAGAGATAACCGCGGTATAACCAGCATCTTTCGCCATCTTAATGGCTGCTAATGTTTCAGTTAATGAGCCAATTTGGTTAAACTTAATTAAAATTGAGTTAGCGATATTTTTATCAATACCCTCTTTTAATATTTTAGTATTGGTTACAAATAAATCATCTCCAACAATTTGTACTTTATCGCCTAATAATTCAGTTTGATATTTAAAACCATCCCAGTCTGATTCATCTAAACCATCTTCAATTGAAACAATTGGGTACTGATTACAAAGCTCAGCTAAAAAGTCAGAAAATTCATTTGAGGTAAATTGCTTGCCTTCACCTTTAAGATCATAAATACCTTTGTCTGCATCATAGAATTCAGACGCTGCACAGTCCATTGCTAATGTTACATCTGAGCCTAACGTATAGCCTGCTGCTGCAACCGCTTCTTTAATTACCGCTAAAGCATCAGCGTTAGAAGCCAAATCTGGCGCAAAACCACCTTCATCACCTACGGCTGTATTTAACCCTTTAGCTGATAATACTTTTTTCAGGGCATGAAATATTTCAGCGCCCATGCGTAATGCTTCTGAAAAGTTTTTAGCGCCTACAGGTTGAATCATAAACTCTTGAATATCAACATTATTGTCGGCATGTTCACCACCATTAATGATGTTCATCATAGGTACTGGTAAGCTATAAACTCCTGGTGTGCCATTTAAATCGGCAATATGTTCAAATAATTGCACGCCTTTGTCTGCGGCAGCAGCTTTTGCTACAGCAAGAGAAACCGCTAAAATAGCATTAGCACCAAATTTTTCTTTATTTTCTGTGCCATCTAAATCAATCATTATTTTGTCAATCGCGGCTTGTTCAAGCGCATTCTTGCCAATTAACGCTGGAGTGATATTATTTCTAATGGCAGCAACGGCATTAAGAACACCTTTTCCTAAATAACGTGCTTTATCACCATCACGTAATTCTAATGCTTCACGAGAGCCTGTTGATGCACCTGATGGTGCTGCAGCACGCCCCCAAGCACCTGATTCTAAATAAACATCAGCTTCAACGGTTGGGTTCCCACGTGAGTCCATAATTTCGCGTGCTAAAATTTTACTAATATTTGACATTATATTTCCTTCAAGAACTAAAAAACAAAACCGCAGCACAGGGCTACGGTTTGAAATGACTTAAAACTAACTTAACTGCTTTTTTTGATGTTCAAAAGACGCAGCAATAAAGCTTTCAAATAATGGGTGTCCGTCACGCGGAGTTGAATTAAACTCTGGATGGAACTGCCCAGCAACAAACCATGGATGATCAGCTATTTCAATCACCTCAACTAAACTTTTATCAGTTGATAATCCCGAAAAAATCAAACCTGCTTGGCTTAACTGTTCTCGGTACTTATTATTTACCTCATAACGGTGACGGTGTCTTTCATAAATTGTTTCACTACCATATACGTCACATACTTTGGTTCCTTTCACTAGGTGGCACAATTGTGAACCTAAACGCATAGTTCCGCCCAAATCTGACTTTTCATTGCGATATTCTACTTGACCTTCTTCATCAAGCCATTCACTGATCAAACCTACTACTGGATGCGGTGTTTCGGCATTAAACTCCGTACTGTGGGCATTAGTTAGACCAGCAACATTACGCGCAAACTCAATTAAAGCTACTTGCATACCTAAACAAATACCTAAATAAGGTATTTTATTTACACGTGCATATTCTGCTGTTGAAATTTTACCTTCTACACCACGTTCACCGAAGCCGCCTGGAACTAGAATAGCATCTAAGTCTTTCAGTATTTCAGTACCTTTAACTTCAACATCTTGTGAATCAATATATTTAATATTCACAGTAACTTGATTTTTCAAACCCGCATGTTTTAATGCTTCATTTACCGATTTATAGGCATCAGGAAGTTCGATGTATTTTCCTACCATACCAACTGTAATTTCACCTTTAGGGTTTGCTTCATGATAAAGCACTTCTTCCCATTCGCTTAAATCTGCTTCAGGCGCATCGATACAAAAACGTTTAGTCACTAATTCATCAGCACCTTGAGATTTTAATAACGCTGGAATTTTATAAATACTGTCAACATCACGCATTGAAATAACAGCTTTTTCTTCAACATTACAAAATAATGCTATTTTTGCACGTTCGCCATTTGGAATAGGTCTATCAGAACGACATACCAAAATGTCTGGAAAAATACCAATTGAACGTAAATCTTTTACTGAATGTTGAGTTGGTTTTGTTTTAATCTCACCTGAAGCAGCTAAATAAGGTACTAACGTTAAATGCATAAACATAGCACGTTCACGGCCTACTTCTGTAGCTAATTGACGGATAGCTTCCAAGAAAGGTTGTGACTCAATATCACCTACCGTTCCCCCAACTTCAACCATAGCAACATCGTAACCTTCAGCACCTTCAATCACACGACGCTTAATGTCATTAGTGATATGAGGAATAACTTGAATAGTAGCACCTAAGAATTCACCTTTACGTTCGCGCGCTAGAATATCTTGATAGATACGACCCGTTGTAAAGTTATTTCGTCTGGTCATTTTAGTACGAATAAAACGCTCATAATGACCTAAATCTAAATCAGTTTCTGCTCCATCTTCAGTAACAAATACTTCACCATGTTGAATTGGACTCATAGTACCAGGATCGACATTAATATAAGGGTCGAGTTTCAGCATGGTTACTTTTAATCCGCGAGCTTCAAGAATAGCAGCTAATGAAGCAGCGGCAATGCCTTTACCAAGAGACGAAACTACGCCGCCAGTAACAAAAATATATCTAGTTGTCATGTCTACACCGATGTAAGGGAAATACAGAATTTTTTTTGCCTATTTTTTAGCGTTAACCTAGTACTAACAATGTGGTTACGTTACCATGATTTAATGGCCATTTTCATTGAAAATGCACTAAAAAACAGGCTAAAAATAAATAAAGCAGGACGGGAAAGTATTATACTTAAAATAGAGACTAACAACAATAACAACTGTTAAGTGAAAGTTAAAATAAGCATTTTTTTATATAGCGTTACTCGTTATGATAACACTCTGATTTTCAAGGTAAGCATTTTATGAATAATAATTTAGAAAAAGTATTAACAGCCATCGACGAGATTAATCGTCAAGATACTAATGTCACTATAGTAAATAATACTGAGCACCCTAAAGAATTACTTTATGGACAACGCATGACCGCTTGCTTAATGCAACATTGGCCACAAGCAAGTGAATTATTACAAATAGCTGTTCGTGCTCAACACATTAAACGTTGGCATTTAAAGCGTACCGAGTTTGCTCAAGGTAAAGCGGGGTATTATCAATGGCGTATTGCGCTGGGTAAATTTCATGCAGAACTAACGGCTAATTTAATGCGCGAACAAGGTTATAATGATGAACAAGCAAAACAAACAGCTTCTATCATCTGTAAAGAAAATTTAAAAGATAAGGCATCAAGTCAGCTTAACAAGGACAGCCAAACCTTAGAAGATGTTGCCTGTTTAGTTTTTCTTGAACATTACTTTGACGCCTTTGCTGATAATTACCTCAAACAAGATAACGAAGCTAAAATTATACGAATTGTACAATTAACTTGGAAAAAAATGTCTGAGGAGGCTCACAATATTGCTTTACAAATGTCTATGCCTTCACATTTGGCTGATTTAGTAAATAAAGCACTAGCCTAATTAGTTGGCTGTATTAAGCATAAAGAGTTTTTGGGTACGTCTGATTAAAGATGCCTAAAATGGATTACTTCGTTATCAAAAAAACTTAATCGACTTGAAATAAAGTAATCCAGCTAAAGCTTTAAATTAAAGAAAAATAGTAATATAACCCGTATCACTTGCTAACAGGTAAGCGCCATAAAAAAATAAAAGGGCCAATTACAAGTGCAACAACCAACAAAGTAAGCATAATGTTTTGCAATAAATAGGACGACCAAACAACTGAAAGAACAATCATTAACAGTGCAACTCTTTTGGCTTTTCGTGGGATACTTCTGTTTTGTTGCCATTCATGAATTAATGGCCCAAAAGTTTTATTGTTCAACAATTTTTGTTGCATTCTAGGTGATGATTTTGCAAAACATGCCGTTGCCATAAGCAAAAACACCGTGGTTGGTAATACGGGTAACATAGCGCCTAATATAGCTAAACCAACACAAAAAATACCCGTAATTTTCCATAGAAAAACTTTAATTTTGCCTCTGGTAGAAACAGGTACAGGGCAGTTACCTGTTACAACATCAGATTTAGTCAGCATCTCTTGCCTTTGTGTTTCTTGGTTTTGATTCACCACTGACCCCGTTATTCGCGCGTCAAGTTCACTTTAACTTTATTGTTTGTATCTCTACTCTTTCGAATCAAGACATTATCACTTTGAATAAGTTTATTGTTCTCACCATCATGGGTGTTCAGCAATGATTTAGCGAGTCTGTCGTACAATAACACATTCACTGATGCTGCTAAATTCATACAACCAACAGTTGGTACATAAACCACCTCATCAGCATAATCTACCATTTTTTGACTAATTGTGCCGTCTTCAGGTCCAAAAACATACAGTGCTTTTTCTGGGTGCTGAAAGTACGGTAATGGTATTGCGCCTTCAACTAAATCTACACAAATAATTTTAGTCTGTTCTGGTAATAAAGCACGTAAGGTTTGCACATTTTCAAAATTATCCGTGGGTTTTAACGGAATTTTATCTCGCGCATTTTTAGTGTCTGTACTATGTTTAGCACCATTATGTTTAGCCGCATTGGCATAACGTTGACCCGTGTAAAGCACTTGATCAACACAATAACACCCTGCTGCCCGCATAACTGCACCAACATTACTCGGGCTTTTAGGGTTTGTTAAGCCAATAGTTATATGGCTGTTTTCCATTTGTAATTCTTTACCTATCGCCATTGTTGATAATAACAATTTACTCATGAATGTTTCTCTTGTGCTTTTACTTGCTGCCAATATTGTTCTAGCTGTTCAAGGCTATGCTGTGAGAAGTCACGCTTAGACTGTAGCACTTGTGCTTCAACACCATGAAAACGTTTAGTAAACTTCTGGTTCGCTTTACGCAATAAGGTTTCTGGGTCTTGCTTAGCATGTCGGCATAAATTGACCACAGCAAACATTAAGTCTCCTAACTCTTCACCTAAAGCATCAGCGTTAATTTCTGGAGCATATAATTCATCCTTAACTTCAAGTACTTCTTCTTCAATTTTAGCAAAAACATCTGCCATATTGTGCCAATCAAAACCAACATGAGAACAGCGTTTTTGTATTTTTGCAGCTTGCGATAAGGCTGGTAGATTTTTAGGAATATCAGCTAAAATACTTAAATTATTTTGATTATTTTTTATTTGACGCTCTTTGATTTTTTCATTTTCCCAGTTAGCTTTAATTTGAGCATCGCTACTAAAATCAGCATGATTAAAAACATGAGGATGGCGACGAATAAGTTTTTCACATACCGCTTCAACGACAGAGTCAAAATCAAACAATTGCTGCTCTTGGCCCAGTTGACTATAAAAAATCACTTGAAACAATAAATCACCTAATTCTTTATTGAGCTCAACAAAATCATGTTGTTCTATGGCATCAACCACTTCATAAGCTTCTTCAATAGTGTGGGCTGTAATTGAAGCAAAATTTTGTTTTAAATCCCATGGGCACCCCGTGTTAGGATCACGTAATTGCGTCATAATCCAACGTAATTTTTCTATTGAAGGTTTAGCATTTAACATTCTTTCTTTTCTCTTTTTTTGTTTAAGACGCTAACAAGGCTGCTATAGTCTTTTCACTTCAACAACATCATCAAGTTGGCGAATTTTCTCCAGCACTCTCATTAATAATTCACTGCTAGTCACTTCCATGGTTATTTTCATACTCATGCTATGTTTTGCTGTGTCAGAGTGACTTTCAATACCAATAATACTCACTTTTTCATTAGCAATGATGGTAGAAATATCACGAAATAACCCTTGGCGATCACTTGCAATGATGAGTGTACTAGCTTGATAACTTTGCTTATCATCAAGCCCCCACTGTACCTCGACAAAGCGTTCAGGTTGATGATCCAATGAGTTAGCTAATTGTTCACAGTCTTGCCTGTGAACAGAAATACCTCTTCCTTGTGTAATAAACCCAGAAATATCATCACCAGGTACAGGCGAGCAACACTTTGCCATATGGGTTAATAAATTGCCAACCCCTGAAACGGTAATACCGTTATCATCGCTTGATGTGTTTTTTCCGACTTGAGGTTCTCTCACTAAACTTTGCGGATCAAGCTCTGGTGTTGGGGTAAATTTATCATCGAGCTGTTTAAAATAGTTAACAACTTGTTGTAAACGTGCATTACCCGAGCCAATAGCTGCATACAAATCGTCAATAGTTTTCACATTAAAATGCGCTGCTGCAGTTTTAAACTGGCTTTGGCTAATTGTTATATCAGTTAATTTTGCTAATTCACTGTCAAGTAATTCTTTACCTTGCGCAAGATGCTTGTCTCGATCTTCAAGTTTAAAAAAGTGCTGTACTTTGGCTCTAGCTCTAGAGGAATAAATATAATGTAAATTGGGATTTAACCAATCACGACTTGGGTTAGGTTGCTTACTCGTTAAAACCTCAACCTGATCACCCGTTTTCAATTTATGAGTAAAAGGGACTATTTTTCCAAAAACTTTAGCACCAATACAGCAATGCCCTACATTAGAATGAATATAATAAGCAAAATCTAACGGGGTTGACCCCATGGGTAAGTCAATAACATCTCCTGATGGCGTAAAGACATAAATGCGGTCTTCAAAAACCTGACTACGCAATTCATCTAACAATTCTCCGCTTTCAGACACATCATCTTGCCATTGTAAAATTTTTCGTAACCAACCTATTTTGTCATCAAAGCTGTTACTTTTTCCAGACGTATTACCTTCTTTATAACGCCAGTGTGCCGCCACCCCTAATTCTGCATCATCATCCATTTGTTGCGTTCTTATTTGAACTTCAACGGATTTACCTTGCGGACCAAGTACAACAGTATGAATTGATTGATAACCATTCGGTTTAGGTGTTGCAACATAATCTGAAAATTCTTTAGATAAATGCTTCCATTGCGTATGCACTACACCCAAAGCAGAGTAACAATCTTGCACCTTTTCAACAACAACACGTACCGCACGAACATCAAAGAGTTGTTCAAAATCTAACGATTTCTGCTGCATTTTCTTCCAAATACTATAAATATGTTTGGGTCTACCGTATACCGTGCCGTTTATGTGTAGTTCTTGCAGCTGTCGATTTAAATTATCAACAAAATCATTCATGTATTGCTCTCGTTCAAGACGAGTTTCATCAAGTAATTTGGCAATTTTTTTATAAACTTGTGGATGAAGATAGCGAAAAGAAATATCTTCTAATTCCCATTTTAATTGTCCGATACCTAATCTATTTGCTAACGGTGCGTAAATATTCGCACTTTCTTTCGCCGCCAACACACGACTTTCTTCATCATTATTTTTTTGCTCTCGTAAATCACATAAGCGTTCAGCTAACTTAATAACAACAGCACGAACATCTTCAACCATCGCCAGCAACATACGGCGAATATTATCAACATTACCCGCACTACTTTGTTGACGTAAGCCTTTAATGGCAGCCATTTTCTCTACACCTTGGCATAGCATGGTAATATCTTTACTAAAGTGATCTTCGACAAACGCTTGTGTTGTTAAATTAGCTTCGAGTATAGGGGTTAAAAACGCTGCAGATAATGAATCAGCATCTAAATTTAAGTTTGAAAGAATTTCAACCATTTCCATTGCTTTGAGCAAATGTATTTCATGCTGTTGATAAAACGGTGCTACCTGCTCCCACAAATGCTCAAGTGCTTGTCGTTTGGCCGCTGATAAAGGTTGTCCTTTTAACCAATGTTTAAAATCGACACTAACAACTTGATGAGACTTCCGCACCGAAACCATGTTATTTCCTTTGTTTTAGCAATGGACTAATATAAAAAATTTTTAAGACTTAAAGCAATCCAACAGTCGATAAGACTGTTTAAGCTATAGACTGCTTAGTAAACAATACCATAGTCTCCACATGCTTTGTTTGAGAAAACATATCAATCAACCCTATTTTTTCAATTTTATACCCATGAGAGAGTAATATTTGACCATCCCTTGCTAACGTCGTTGGTTCGCAGCTCACATATAGAACAGTTTCAATGTCGAGCTCAATCACTTGTTTTACAGCAAACTCTGCTCCTGCTCTAGCTGGGTCTAATAAAACCTTAGTGAACTTATTCTTTGCCCACGTATTTGACAACCACTCGCTATTTAAATCGGCTTGAAAAAATTGACAGTTGTTAATGTTATTAAAGCTAGCATTCGCAATAGCTTTATCTACCATACTCTGTACTCCTTCAACACCAATCACACCGCTAACTTTTTTTGCCAATGGCAGACTGAAATTCCCCAAACCGCAAAATAAATCTAAAACGAGATCATTTTTTTCAGGCGCTAACCATGCCATTGCCTGCTCAACCATAGAATAATTAACCTGCTGGTTAATCTGAATAAAATCAGTAGACTCAAAATTAATTTGAATTTTATCAACCAAACAATAATGTAAGTTATTTTGAATATAGAACGAATTAAGAGGCGTGTTTGTATTCACATCACTATCATTGCTGCTGTTTTCGTTTATAGTCTCGTGAAAAAGAACATGCCACTGATACTTATTTGCATAATTTTGCCATAACTCACGGTCATGATCATTCAGTGTTCGTAGCTGCCTTACTATCAATGTAACTTCTTGTGAAGATTTATTAATATCAACTGCATCAGTACAAATAACTTCAATATGACCTACAGCCTTTTTAACACTTAGCTGATTGATAAGTGCTTTTAATAATGGAAAAATATGCTCTGCTGGTTCTACTAGCACTGGGCAAGATTTAACAGCAACTAACTGATTCGTCGATTTTTGTCTAAAACCAATAGTTGCCTGTGCATTCTTATCAAATTGCACCCCTATTCTCGCTTTACGACGATAATGCCATGGGGAACTCAAAATAGGCGATTGCCAAGGTAATGTATCAAGTATGTTAGCGGTTAATCCAGCCCTAGAAAATAACTCAATAACTTTACTTTGTTTAAAACTGAGCTGTGCAGAGTAATCAAGGTGTTGTAAATCACAACCACCACATACCATAAAATGCTGACACATAGGAGCGACTCTAGTTGGACTAGTTTTGTTAATAATTAATAGTTTTGCAATGCTATACTTATTTTTTTGTTCAAGTAATTTAGCATCGACATTTTCTTGCGGTAAAGAACCATTAACAAACACAGGTTTTTTCTTATAATAAGCAACACCACAACCATTTAAATCTAATTTTTCAATGTTTACTGTAAGTACTTTTTTTTCTTGAATCTTATTTGACTTTTTAGTAGAAACTTTAAAAAAGTTTGCCATGATTGCATACCTAGAATTTGGGTGTTTTGGAAGTTTATTTTTGATTGATATCAAACATTAACGTTGAATTTAACTAAAAAGTGTAATTTAACTGAGCATATGACATTATAGGCTTATCAGGACGATCATTTTACACTAGTTTTAAACTCGTTCCACCTTAAGATACGAGTTTAGGGTAAAACGAGCAAATATTAAGTACCACTGAAAATGCATAAAATAAGCCTCAAAGATTGGGTGATACTACTCACTATTGTACCTACCGCTATTATCAGCTTTGTTATTGCGGGCTATTTTTCTTATAGCCGAAGTATTGAATTAGATGAATTTTTAAATTTAAGAGCTCAAAGTATTATTGAACCTTTAGCCATAACTAGCAAAGATGCGCTGATGAACAATAATAGAGAACAACTGCGAACCATTATAAGTGCGGCACACCGTAGCCAATCTAGTATAATTAAAAGTATTGCAATTTACACATTAGAAAACCAAGTTTTTGTCACTAGCGCCTACAATGACAATATTAACTTAATGCGTATTCGGCCTGATACAAGCATTCCTGTTTTTACGCAATCTGAGCAATCAGACAACTTCATTATATTTCGCACGCCAATTATGAATGAAAAATCAGGCAAAAGCAGTGAAGCGAGTATTCTAGGATACGTTGCTCTTTACATTGACAGAAGCAGAATTAAATTTAAACAACAAAATCAATATATTATTGCATTCTCCATTGCTTCTCTTTGTGTTCTACTAAGCAGTATATTTGCACTTAAATTAATTCAAAATGTTAGTAAACCCATTAACTCTATGGTGCAAGCTATTGATCGACTTCGTGAAGGAAAACTTGAAAGCCGTGTTAGTGGTCGATTAATTGTTGGAGAGTTAAACTTTTTAAAAAAAGGCATTAACGCTATAGCACAATCACTTGCTAATTATCAAAATGAAATGCAGGGCAGTATTGATCAAGCGACCATCGATTTACGTGAAAGTTTAGAACAATACGAGATACAAAACGTTGAATTAAGTATTGCCAAGAAAAAGTCACAAGACGCTAATAAAATAAAATCAGAGTTTTTAGCAAATATGAGTCATGAACTGCGCACACCATTAAATGGTGTGATCGGGTTTACTCGTCAAGTACTGAAAACACCGCTAACTAATTCACAACGAGATTACTTGCAAACCATTGACAGATCGGCCAACAACTTATTAGCTATTATTAATGATATCCTTGACTTTTCCAAGCTTGATGCGGGAAAAATGGTAATAGAAAGTATTCCTTTTTCATTACGCGAATCAATTGAAGAAAGTCTAATTTTACTTGCCCCAAGTGCCCATAAAAAAGAATTAGAATTGTCTGTGAAAATTGATCATGACATCCCTGAAACATTATTGGGCGATGCAATGCGCGTCAAACAAATTATGAGTAACTTGGTTAGTAATGCAATTAAATTTACACAGCGTGGTTCTGTTAATATTGATGTAACATTTAAAATAATTAATGCTAAACGTGCCGCTGTAAAAATAACAATTGCTGATACGGGTATTGGAATGAATGATACCCAACAGCAAGCCATTTTCAAGGCTTTTGCTCAAGCAGACCAAACTATCACACGTTTACATGGCGGAACAGGATTAGGCCTCATTATTTGCCAACGCCTTGCTTATGAAATGAAAGGTGACATAGGGTTCAATTCAAATGAAAATGTGGGGTCAACCTTTTGGTTTGATTTTGAATGTGGTATGAATACCTTACCACTTGTTGGTGAGCTAGAACATCTACGTTTAGCCAATAAATCTATTTTATATTACGAACCTCATCCTCATAGCAGAGCAGCCACTTATGATATGTTGATTAATTGGCAAATGCTGGTGACTCAAGTCGAAAGTAGCAAACAATTAAACAAAATACTTGAGCAAGAAAAAAACAATAAAGACCTACACTTCGATTTTGCATTAATTGGCCACGACCGAGCAACAACGGCACTGAGTGATTTGAAAAAAATTGTTGATAAGGTAAAGCCGCAAATTGCCAACATTCATTTAGCCGTTAATAGTAATTCACCTAGTTTACAAGAAGCATTAATTGCCAGTGGTGCTTTAAGTTGCCTAAGTAAACCAATTACAGCAAACAAACTATACAGCGCCTTATTGGCTGAGCCAGAAAATTTATCAACACCTAACCGCAAAATACTCCCCATAAAAGTACTTGCGGTAGATGACAATGAAGCCAATTTAAAACTAATAAATGCTTTATTGCATGATCAAGTAAGAGAAGTAGTACTTGCTCAAGATGGAGCTAACGCTTTAACATTGTGCCAAAATGAAAATTTTGCATTAATTTTTATGGATATACAAATGCCAGTAATGGACGGTGTTAGCACACTTAAAGCGATAAGAAAAAACTCATGTAATGAAAATACCCCTATTATTGCCGTTACCGCCCATGCATTAAGCGGTGAAAAAGAAAAAATGCGAAAACAAGGGTTTAATGCATATATGACCAAACCTATCGATGAAACTATGCTTAACCATATTATTTATGAATATTGTGATGTAAATTACTTTATCAATAACGCTAAGCAAAATGTTCCTTTGTTATTAGATTCCTCACCAATGCTTGCTCAAGAAACTGTGATTGAATCACCTCAAGCAACATATCAAAACACCAATAATATAAACGTGATTGATTGGCAACTAGCGTTAAAAAGAACGGGTGGTAAAGAAGATTTAGCAAAAGAGATGTTAGTTGGTTTGTTAGACAGCTTGCCTGAAAGCAAAGACAGTATTACTCATGCCTTAACAAAACAAAACAATGTAGAATTAAAACGCTTAATACATAAATTAAATGGGGCGTGTTGTTATACTGGGGTACCAAACTTAGCCAGCGTTTGCCAAGAAATTGAAACGCAATTAAAAAAAGATGTAGCAATAAAGGATTTAGAACCAGAATTTTTAGAGTTTTTTGAACAAGTTACGCTAGTTTTAGCGCAAGCTCCTACAATACTTGAAACGCTAAATAATAATAAGACATAGATAAAAATATTCGTCTTAAATATTAATAACGGCTATTAATTGCGAATTTTGATATTAGGGGATGTATTAATATCGCCGTCTTCCGTAATAACAGCAACACCTGAGCTACAAGTAAGTACAGCTAAGCTATGTCCTTCTTCATTACGAACAAACGCTACCTCATAACCAAACTTACCTAGACTACTTGCTGAAAATTTTTGCGCTAACGAAAGCTTATTCCACCACACAGACTGTTCGGGTAAGCTTTGGCGCCTTTCGAGCATAGGGTTTTCTTCTGCTTGCATGACAATTCCTTATTAAACATCTTTAATACAACAAATAATCAAAATAAAAAACTAAAAATTCACCAATTTTAGCTTAAATGACTACAACTAAAGCACAGAGCATCGCTAATACTATTACACAATTATTCGTACACAACAAGTATAGTACAAAAATTAAACAATCAAGAAAAAAACGATCTTTTTTAATCTGCTTTTGAAAGCGTTACAAAAGCCGTTGCATAACGTCTTTCATCTGCAAGTGATATATGCCATTGGTTTGCTTTTTGTGCTTGCGCAAGTGCTAAAGCTTTACCTGACAATGTTAAAGTTGGTTGACCAGATTCAAGGTTTTTAATCTCAATATGCTGAAACGAAACCCCTGCCGCAATACCAGTACCTAATGCTTTAGATGTGGCTTCTTTGCCTGCCCAACGTTTAGCAAGGTAACGCACAGCATTGTGTTCCGCTTTTGCTTTAAGTACAACATAATGTTGGTATTCATCTGACGTCAACACACGCACAGCCAAGCGTTCCCGCGTGTTGTCGGGCATAACTATAATACGATCTATTTCAATAATATCTGTGCCAATACCAACAATGGACATACAAAACCTTTTAAGATGAGAATACCCAAACCATATCAATCAACAAGATGGCTTGAGTATAACTAATACAACTAATACAACTAATGAGATTTACTGCCTTGCTTCTCTCATCAATGCCTTCATATCTCTCACGGCTTTATCAAGTCCGTCAATAGCAGCTCGTGCAATAATTGCGTGGCCAATATTTAATTCAATAATCTCTTTAATTGCCGCAATGGGTTTAACATTAAAGTAATTCAAACCGTGACCCGCATTCACTTTTAACCCTAGGCTATGTGCATATTGAATACCTTCAATTAAGCGTGCTAATTCAGCCTGCTGAGTCGACTCATTAGTTGCATCAGCATATTGGCCTGTATGTATTTCAATATAAGGTGCACCACTTGCTAAAGCAGCATCAATTTGATTTTTGTCTGCATCAATAAATAAACTCACTTGTGTTCCTACTGCGGCAATTTTCTTAACTGCAGCTGTAACTTTACTGAGTTGCCCTGCTACATCTAGGCCCCCTTCAGTGGTTAGCTCTTCTCTTTTTTCTGGAACTAAACAACAAAAGGCTGGCTTAACCTCGCACGCAATAGCAATCATCTCGTCGGTAACAGCCATTTCAAAATTCATACGGGTATGCAAGGTCTGTTTTAATACGTGAATATCGCGATCTTGTATATGACGTCTATCTTCACGTAAGTGCACCGTAATACCATCAGCACCAGCGTGCTCTGCAACACTTGCAGCATAAACAGGATCAGGAAAATTTGTGCCTCTAGCTTGGCGTAATGTTGCAATGTGATCAACATTTACACCCAATAGTAATTCATTCATTTTGTTCTCTCTTATTCTTTGTAACTGTTTAACCCGACTATGATTTGACCGATTAACGCTTTTAATCATGAGCTTTTTTCAAAGAGTTTACGACTATGCAAGGGTTTTCCGTCAAGGAGGTGATTGAGTACATTTCGCATTAATAATTTAAATGTTTGCTCAGCCTCATTTTCTATTAACGCTTTACCATGGTGAATATAATGCGCTATATCTTGCAAGTGCGCTACTTTAAACCAAGGGGTTGTAATATTTGAAACCGAATAATTATAAGCAGGTATAAAGCCTTCATCTGCGATATAGTAAAAGCCAATAATATTATCATTGCCTCTGTTTAATACTGGACTAAAATCAAAAGATAACCCCAATTCAGCTAGTAGGGATAGTTCAAACTGCCTTAACTGAGGTGCTATCGGTAAATCCTTAGCTAATGAAGCAAGTGTTAGCTGATATTGTTTAAACAACCCATCACAAACAATATCATTAGTTAATAAACGCACCAAAAGTTCGTTTATATAAAAGCCACAATATAGTCTGTTTTTACTTAAAGGGTAGGAGTTACCAGTCGACTCAATTACCGTGATTCTTTTTAAGCCAGAATCATTCCCCTTATACATCAACTTTAAGGGTAAAAAGGGTTGAATCATTCCCTTTTTAATTGAACGTTTCGATTGCCCTACATAAACTAGCGCTAAAACTTTTCCTTCGTCTTCGGTTAAAAGTTCAACCAGTTGCTGGTTCTCTTTAAATGGACGAGAATGAAGGACAAAAGCATGTTGTTCTACCAAAATATTTGACATAGTTTGTCTGTTATATTTATGTGTAACTTAATATTGTATATTAGCTAGCATAAAAGATCGTATCGTTTGATTAACCAGAGTAATCATCACCATAACCAAGACTGCGTAATGCGCGTTCGTCATCAGCCCAACCTGATTTAACTTTTACCCAGGTTTCTAAAAACACTTTACTGTCAAACAAGTTTTCCATATCACGCCTTGCTTCTTGTCCAATGGTTTTCAAACGTTCACCCTTATTACCAATTACCATACGTTTTTGGCTATCACGTTCAACAAGTATCAAGGCATTAATATGAATAACACCTTTATCATCCATTTTAAACTGTTCAATTTCAACCGTAGTTGAATAGGGTAATTCATCCCCAGTAAAGCGAATCAGTTTTTCTCTTATAATTTCAGACGCCATAAAACGACTTGATCTATCGGTAATATGATCTTCAGGAAACCAGAAATCACTTTCTGGTAAACTTTCTAAACAAAGTTTTCTTATGGTATCTACACCCTGACCTTTACTGGCAGAAATAGGAACAATGTCAGTAAAATCATACATTGCACCAAGTTTTTGTAGTTGCGGCAATAAATCATCTTTATCGGTAATATTATCTATTTTGTTAACCACTAAAATACAAGGAGAGCCACTTTTTTTGATTTTATTAAGTACTAGCTCATCATCAGGTGTCCAATGAGTTCCCTCGACCAAAAACACAATTAACTCAACTTCAGCAATAGAACTTGTAGCAGCGCGATTCATTAAACGGTTAATTGCTCTTTTTTCTTCCGAATGTAAGCCTGGTGTATCAACTAAAATAGCCTGTTTATTTTCATGCGTAAGAATGCCTAAAATACGATGACGAGTTGTTTGTGGCTTGCGTGACGTGATACTAATTTTTTGACCGAGTAAAGCATTAAGTAATGTTGACTTACCCACATTAGGGCGGCCAACAATGGCTATTAACCCTGCATGGGTAGATATATGATTCATTGACTTATTTTACCTTAGTTTTTTGCTTAGTATTAGCTTGTTCTAATTCCATTAACACCTGATGCGCAGCGGCCTGCTCTGCTTTTCTTCGACTAGTGCCTTTAGCGACTATCTCGGTGTCAACAACCTCTGTTACACAACTTACTGTAAACTGTTGGTTATGTGACTGACCACTAGTATCAATAACATCATAAACTGGTAACGGAATTTTCCGTCCTTGTAAGTATTCTTGTAAACGTGTTTTAGGATCTTTTTGCTCATGTCCGGGCTTAATAGAACTCAGTCTTTTGGCAAACCATTTTAAAATCAACTCTTTACATTGAGTTATATTAGAATCTAGGTAAACAGCGCCAATAATAGCTTCGATAGCATCTTCTAAAATAGATTCTCGCCTATGCCCGCCGCTTTTCAGTTCGCCAGGCCCTAAAATAAGGTATTCACCCAAATTAAAATCTCGACCTATTTCTGCTAACGTTACCCCTTTCACTAAGCTAGAGCGCATTCGAGTTAAATCACCTTCG
Source organism: Colwellia sp. E150_009 (assembly GCF_053543955.1). Lineage (NCBI taxonomy): Bacteria > Pseudomonadati > Pseudomonadota > Gammaproteobacteria > Alteromonadales > Colwelliaceae > Colwellia > Colwellia sp. E150_009. The sequence goes on along the minus strand of NZ_JBHFOM010000003.1, from coordinate 75,219 downwards.
TCGTGCTTAGGAAATTTTTCAAACAAAGCTTCTGCAATCACAAAACCTAAAATAGAATCACCTAAAAACTCTAGTCGTTCATTGTGTTGCCCTTTTGCACTACGGTGTGTTAACGCTTGAATCAATAATTCAGGTTGCTCAAAACTATAACCTATCTTTTTTGATAAGCGGTTAACAGTAATAGGATTAACTTGACTTTTATTAGCCATTAGTTGATTGCACCAATGCGCTCAAAGCGAACATTTGTTGGAATCCAATGGGGTAACATACTATCTTCTGTACGGTCAAAATCAAAACTCATCCAAATAGCAACAGCTTGCCCTACTAAGTTTTCTTCAGGAACAAATCCCCAGAAACGTCCATCTAATGAATTATCTCGATTATCTCCCATCACAAAATAATGTCCTGCAGGCACTAAAAATTCATCTTGCGCTGTACCCGACTGTTGAAAATAATGACGTGTTCTTGGCAACGTATTTTGATCATTCAAAATATTATGCGTTTTATTAAACATAACCGCTTCAAATTGATTCATGCCATCTTGTGCGTCAGGACCTTCATATTTATTAGTAAAGGTATTCACAATTTGTACAAAATCGGGACATTGGGCGTCAGATTCTTTACATGCTTGCTTAATATACAACGATTTATTTCGGTAAATAATACGATCACCTGGTAAGCCAATAACCCGTTTAATATAATCCACGCGTGGATCTTGAGGGTATTTAAATACAACGACATCACCACGTTCAGGTGAAGCGACTTCAAAAAACTTTTTTCGAGCAACGGGATCACGTAAACCATAATTGTATTTATTCACTAAAATAAAATCACCATCAAGCAATGTTGGCATCATTGAGCCTGAAGGTATTTGGAAAGGTTCATAGAGAAAAGAACGTAAAACTAAAACAAAAGCGATAACCGGAAAAATCTGCACTGAGGTATCAACTAAAGGTGCTGGTTCCATCAAGGCTGTAATAGTTTCTGCGGGTAATTCAATACCACTTTTTTCTTTTGCTGTGGTTTGTGCTTCGATAACTTTTAATCTACGTTGTGGTGCTAAATAAAACTTATCAGCAAACCATACAATGCCTGTAATAACAGTAATCGCAACTAAGATAATTGAAAAATAAACAGCCATAGGATTCCTATTCTTAATGAGTATTGTATAAAGATAAAATCAAGTTATATAAAGGTTAGCTAACTTTAATTTAATGTTTATACCTTTTATTTTCTTTATTATTTATCTAATTTAAGTACTGCTAAAAACGCTTCTTGAGGTACTTCTACATTACCTACTTGTTTCATACGTTTTTTACCTTCTTTTTGCTTCTGTAGTAATTTTTTCTTACGACTAACATCACCACCATAACATTTAGCCGTTACGTTTTTACGTAATTGTTTTACTGTTGTTCTTGCAATAACGTTATTGCCAATAGCCGCTTGAATAGCAATATCAAACATTTGACGATGAATGAGTTCTTTTAGTTTATCCACTAATAGTCTTCCACGAGCCACTGAATTTGCTCTATGGGTGATCATGGCTAAAGCGTCTACTCTATCACCATTAATCATAACATCAACACGTACCATATCTGCTGCCTCAAAACGCACAAAATGATAATCAAGTGAAGCGTAACCACGGCTGGTTGATTTTAATTTATCAAAAAAGTCCATAACGACTTCGGCCATAGGCAATTCATATGTTACGGCAACTTGATTTCCATGATAAATAATATCTTTTTGCACACCACGTTTTTCAATACATAACGTAATAACGCTCCCTAAATATTCTTGAGGAACTAAAATATTCGCTTGCACAATAGGCTCTCGAATTTCATCTATATTATTAATCGCGGGTAAGTCCGACGGATTATCAATAGACAAAATATCGCCATTGGTACAAGCTATTTCATAATTTACCGTTGGTGCCGTTGTAATTAAATCAAGGTCATATTCACGTGCTAAACGCTCTTGAATAATTTCCATGTGCAACATGCCAAGGAAGCCTATACGGAAGCCAAAGCCCAAAGCTGACGAGTTTTCAGGTTCGAAAAACAACGACGCATCGTTAAGACTTAATTTATTAAGCGCATCACGAAAATTTTCATACTCATCTGAGCTAATAGGAAAAATACCAGCATACACTTGTGGTTGAGCTTTTTTAAAGCCAGGTAACGGAGATGACGTTTCTTTTTTACTGATTGTGATGGTATCGCCAACAGGAGCACCATGAATTTCTTTAATGCCTGCAATAACAAACCCTACTTCACCTGCTCTTAACACTTTTGTTTCAATTTGCTTAGGGGTAAATATTCCAACTTTATCAACTTGGTGAACCTGTCCGGTAGACATCACCAACATCTTATCGCCTTTTTTAATTTCCCCATTAATTAACCTTACCAAAGAAACCACACCTTGGTAATTATCAAACCATGAATCAACAATTAGGGCTTGTAACGGGGCGTCATATTCCCCTTTAGGTGCAGGAATATTTTTAACAATGGTTTCTAAAACATCTTCAATACCAACACCTGTTTTTGCTGAACAGGTAACTGCGTCAGTAGCATCAATACCAATAATGTTTTCAATTTCTTCACTAACACGGATAGGATCAGCTTGCGGTAAATCTATTTTATTCAAAATAGGTAGAACTTCTAAATCCATTTCTATCGCAGTATAACAGTTGGCAACGGTTTGGGCTTCAACCCCTTGTCCCGCATCTACAACAAGTAAAGCGCCTTCGCACGAGGCTAAAGAACGAGACACCTCATAAGAAAAATCTACATGGCCAGGTGTATCAATAAAATTTAATTGATAAATTTCACCATCTTTTGCTTGATAGTCTAAGGTAACACTTTGTGATTTAATGGTAATACCACGCTCACGCTCAAGATCCATTGAATCAAGTACTTGCGCCTCCATTTCACGTTCTTGCAAACCTCCACAATGTTGAATTAGACGATCTGAAAGCGTAGATTTACCGTGATCGATGTGAGCAATGATTGAGAAGTTACGTATGTTTTTCATAAAGGACTATTCAGAGTAAAAGTGATTAATTCAAAAGTGGCGTGATTTTAACGAATTTAGCGCCTTGGGGCTATCTTTTGTTGATACTTTTAAAAATAGCATCTAGTCTGAGCTTAGAGTATTTACATCAATAGGTTTAGCCAATACCTTTAAAATTTCAGGTTGTAGGCTGTTTTGTTTACTTGAATTGCTTTGTAAGCGTTTGGCTACCCGATAACCTAAGTAACCACCAACAAGCCCTAAAGCAACCCCAACGAGTTCATGAGACAGTATACTTTCTTGTAATAACCACTGACCTAATGCTGAAAAAGAAAAAAGTCCAAACACAGGTAATAAGTAAACTTGCCATGCACTATGCAAAACATTGCCGTCAGGCACAGTTAAAACAACACAATCACCTATATTGATAGTTGTACTTTCCATCAACTTAGGTTTTGTTAGTGTAAAAGATAATGTTTTTTTGGGAATGGCTTTAGCAACTTGCCCACTAGCACAAGTATCAACCTGTGAGCAGCTATTACATGTTGATTTTATTTTGCTAACCATTGTAATGTTTTCATTATCAATAGCTGTGACTGTTGCTAATTCTTCCATTAGTGCACAGAAAGCTTACGATTAAAAGTTACAGAGTTAACAATTTTTTCAGCCGTTTCTAATGGAATTTTACCAACAACACTGACTTCAATATTACTGATAACCTGACTTAACACTATTGTTGCACCATCACTGGCAAATTCTATTGCTCTTTGCTTTTCTTTACTTGGATTCACATAAACAGAAATATCAACTAATCCATCGTTAAACAACATAAATTCAACCGCTTGTTTACTGTTGTTAATTCTATGTCTATCCGATTTTACAGGTTCAAAACCGTTAGGTAGCCAATTAACCTGCCACATTAAATCTGTGTATTCCTGTTGTGATGTAACATCAATTATTTGTGGTAACTCAGCCAATTGCAGTTGTTTTAAATTTTCAGATATAGTGTCTGTAATATCTAAGTGCGTAAATTGAATTTGTTCAAGGAGTTTACCTTCTCGCGTGATTACTGCCAGCTTAAGCAGTAAACTACTTTCTTGGTCCAACCAAAGCCAATACCCATAACGATGGCTGTCTTTGGGAACAATACGAATGAGTTGAGCCGCTCGTCCTAGTATTCTGTTTTTTCCTACCGATACAAAATGATAATTATTTTCTAATATACTGATATCTTGACCAAAAACAGAGGGTATTGGGCCACTAATCTGTTCTGAACTAATAGAATAAGGGGCATATTCTGGCTCTATATAACTCACAGTATTATTAATACGCAAAATATCTCTACGAGGTCCATTAAGTAAGGCTAATATTTCAAGTTCTATATTTTCCGTTAATTTTCCATCTGCGCTAACTTGTTCTTCAACAATACCATGAAGCCAATGATAAGGCTCTGCTTGATTGTTTTTAACAACAACAAATGATGTATTAAAGTTTACTTGGCGCAGCGATTTAGATAATCGTTCTAATAGTTGCTTTGCCTCTTCGGGATCAGCGGAAAAGGCCGAAAAGCTAATGAAAAAGCTTGCGATACAAATAAAGATACTAGCAAAACGGGATGATGCAATTGATTTCATATTGACTCGAAAGTATAAGCTTTGAAAAGCAAATAACTTATTATACTTAAGTTATTTGCTTTTCATATAGTAGGTAAGTTTACGAAGCATAAATAAGTCATGGTTGTTCAGTTTGGAAAAATTTAATTAGTTTGATTTTTCTGACTCTACCTCTGTTTCCATAAGTGACTTTTGCTCATCAATTTTTTTTACTGCGCTAAGTTTAACTTGTTGTTGGTGGTCTGAAAGCAATGCTTGAAAACGTCTTTGTTGTTCAATTCTTTGCTCTAATGCTGCTTGTTGTTGTGATTGGGTATTTTGTTGATAATTAAAACTAACGGGATTAGCAAAACCACCTAATGGTGTCGTTTGTACTATTTGACTAGGAGTAATTATTTCATCGGTATCAGCGGTATTTTGTTGTACACCAACAATCATTAAACCCGCGGCAGAGGCGGCAATAGCTAATTGTCCGACGGGTTTCATCAACTGAATAACTTTGGCTTTAAAAGCACCAGAAACTTTACGTTTAGCTGTACTTGGGGCAAGTATGGTAGGTTCATTTGCAATAGCGTCAGCAATTTCTGTCGATAAATCTAATTGTAACGTTTGTGGTATTTCATTACGCATAACATCACCAATCAAATGGTAGTTCTGCCATGTATTTGCTAAGTTTTCATCCTTAAGCATGTCTTCAATAGTTTGTTCTGATGTTTGATCGGAAATACGATAATTATCAACCATCGAAGAAATTGTCTCAAACTTACTTTCACTCATACTTTAACCTTTTAATTTGTACTTTACTTAGTACTTAACATCGACAAACTTACGTTTAACGCTTCGTCTTTACTAGTAATAATATGTTAACTATTTCATTAGTAAAGGCGTAATTTTTTTATCTATGGCATCACGAGCTCTAAAAATTCGCGAACGTACTGTTCCTACAGGACATTCCATAATAACGGCTATTTCTTCGTAACTTAACCCTTCGATTTCTCGAAAGTTTATGGCAATCCTCAAATCATCTGGCAATTGCGCTATTGTATCAAAAACAACTTTTTTAATTTCTTGGGTTAGCAGTATTTTTTCTGGAGAAGCATTTTCTCTTAATGCATCGCCGCCATCATAAAATTCTGCATCTTCCACTTCAACATCATTACTCGGTGGTTTACGTCCTAAAGCTACACTGTGATTTTTTGCACAGTTTACCGCAATACGGTATAGCCAAGTGTAAAACGCGCTTTCCCCTCTAAAATTGGGTAAAGCTCGATACGCTTTTATAAATGTCTCTTGTACTATGTCAGGCACATCACTGTGATTACTGACATAACGCGACACTAAATTAGCCACTTTATGTTGATATTTCGTTACTAACAGGTTGAAGGCACTTTTATCGCCTTGCTGTACCCGCTCAACCAAGTTTTGGTCGACGTTCTGTTCGCTCATTTGAGCCATTTCTCCTAAGTATACCCTGTAAAATTTCAGAGTAAAAAAACACTTTACACATTTGGCTCATAACAAACGCATTAATTAAGACTACACATTTTAACAAAAGTTCTTTTTAATTTTACTTTTTTCATATTTTAACCTTATTAACGCTTGTTAACTCTATTATCAAACATTAATAAGCGGTAATATCACACTATAATAACTGATTTTACTTAACATTCGTATATATGAATCAACAAAACAATTGTGATGTATTAATAATTGGTAGCGGTGCCGCTGGTTTAACCCTTGCTTTACACTTAGCAAAAAATGCTGATGTCGTTATTTTAAGTAAAGGCCAATTAAATGAAGGCTCTACTTTTTATGCTCAAGGAGGTATAGCCGCTGTTTTTGATGAAAATGACAGTATACAGTCGCACGTATCAGATACGCTTATTGCTGGCGCAGGTTTATGCGATGAAAGTGCCGTGCAATATACCGCAGAAAATGCGAAAGCATGTCTTGATTGGTTAATAGAGCAAGGGGTTGATTTTGATAAAGAAAAAAACATACAAGGTGAACAACAATATCATTTAACACGTGAAGGCGGCCATAGTCATCGTCGTATTCTTCATGCTGCTGACGCTACAGGCAAAGTGATTCAAACAACGTTGGCAGAGCGCGTTAAGCAACACTCCCGTATTCGCGTATTCGAGCGTTACAATGCTATTGACCTTATTTGTGAAAAAGCCACTATTCATGAAAAAGAGAAACAATGTATTGGTGCATATATTTGGAATAGAAATACAGAAAAAGTTGAAAGTATTTATGCACAAAAAACAATTTTAGCCACGGGCGGTGCCAGTAAAGTATATCAATATACCTCTAATCCTGACGTTGCCAGTGGTGATGGTATTGCCATGGCATGGCGAGCTGGTTGTCGTGTAGCAAATATGGAGTTTAATCAATTTCATCCTACGTGTTTATTTCATCCTGATGCGGGTACCTTTTTATTAACCGAAGCACTACGGGGTGAAGGCGCTAAATTAAGACGACCCGATGGCAGTCGCTTTATGCCAGCCTTTGATAAACGTGCTGAATTAGCCCCACGCGATATAGTCGCTCGCGCAATAGACTTTGAAATGAAACGTTTAGGCGTTGACTGCATGTATTTGGATATTAGTCATAAATCGAGTGATTTTATTCAACAACATTTCCCAACAATATACCAACGTACCAAAGCGTTGGGAATTGATATTACTAAACAACCCATGCCAATTGTACCAGCAGCCCATTATACTTGTGGGGGCGTAATGATTGATCAACATGGCAGAACAGATGTTCATCAACTTTATACCATTGGTGAAATGTCTTATACTGGTTTACATGGTGCTAACCGCTTAGCTAGCAACTCTTTATTAGAATGTTTAGTTTATGCGCGTGCTGCCGCGCTAGAAATTAGTGAATCTTTAGATCATGACAATGGTTTTAGAACATTACCACTTTGGGATGAAAGCCGCGTAACTGACTCTGACGAAGAAGTGGTTATTCAACATAACTGGCACGAATTACGTTTATTTATGTGGGATTTTGTTGGTATTGTTAGAACAACTAAAAGGCTTGAACGTGCCTTACATCGTGTTGAATTATTACAACAAGAGATAGAAGATTATTATCGAAATTTCAAAGTAAGCAATAATCTACTTGAGTTAAGAAATTTAGTGCAAGTAGCCGAATTAATCATTCATTGCGCTCTTGAAAGGAAGGAAAGCAGAGGCTTACATTACACCTTAGACTATCCTAATACGCTGGCAGAAGCTAAACCAACGATACTTTATCCATCAAAAAACTCAAAAAACAACTTAGTGCCTAATCAAGATGATTTAATTGAGAAATAATATTTGATATTCGGGAGAAGTCACCTTCGCAAAGACTATCTCTAAAAATAAATACGCGTTTTATTGTATCGTTATTGTTCGTTTTATAATGCGTCTTATCACTGCAGTACTGCAAATTTAACCAACACCCAAAAAAACTGAACCGACTATTGATAAGTAATTGATAGTAGTGCACACCGTCAAAAGAACATAGCCCTTTATTATCAAGCTCAAATCTTACCACAACGGCAGGATTATCCTTATTAGCAAGCAGTATCCCAAAAAATAAAAAACTGCATACGGTAATCACTAAAGCAGCATAATAAGCATAGGTAAAAAAAACAAGTATTGATGCTATCAAAAAAACAACCACACTCGAATAAATCAATAGCTTATAACGAGATTTTTTAACCTCTATACTATACTTTGACGCGGTTGAGAATAAATTGCACCATGGTGTTAAGTTCGTGGTCTTCACAAATTTTATGCCCCATAAACCATGCAAATAAATCAGGGTCTTGCTCAGTAAGTAAACGCTCAAATATGCGTTGGTCTTTTGCTGCTAAATTATCATATGCTTCATCAACAAAAGGGATAAAAAGTATGTCTAATTCTAACATACCACGGCGACACGCCCACTTTAATCTCGCTTTATTGACCATAACTTGAGAATTATCTTCATGAGAATTTACTGCTGTTGACATAGTCATATACCCAAATACACCTAAAAAATAAAAGAGTTTTTTTATCTACTACATATTGTAACAATAACACCCGTTTTTTCGCTAATTAATTGTGCATTTTTTTACAACTAAGCTTGATTTTTATGACTTTGCCCCTATTTATCTTTTAATATTCACTTTGTGACTTTTCCTCATGCCAATAAATATTGAAGCAAATTTACCCGACTTAACACAATTACCTGCTACTTACTTGGTGTCATTATCCCATTACAGCGCCATTGCCTTATGTGGAGAAGAACAAAGTAAATATCTACAGGGACAGGTTACCTGTGACGTAACCACAAGTTCAGAACATAATTTACTTGTAGGTGCTCATTGCAATGCCAAAGGTAAAGTTTTTAGTGTATTTCGTTTGTTAAACCGAAACTCAGCACACCTTTTAGTACAACCTAAAGCGAGTATTGCGCCTTCTATTGCTGAACTGAAGAAGTATGGTGTTTTTGCTAAAGTTGAAATTTCACCAACAGATGAATTACAATTTATTGCACTCGTTGGAGAAAATGCTGTCAGTATTTTGAATAGCCAATTTTCGCGTACGCCTGATAGCCTAAACCCTGTTGTGCAATCAGACACAACAACATTAGTATACATTGCAGGTAAACAAGCACGTTATTTGATTATTGATACTGCTGAAATGATTGAACGTATTGTGCTTAACATTAATCTACCTATATACAATAACGCCATATGGGATTTACTAGAAATCAAAGAAGGTTTTGTACAACTGTCTGATGAAAGTAGTGGTGAATATGTTCCACAAATGCTTAACTTACAGGCAATTAACGGTATTAGCTTTACTAAAGGTTGCTACTTAGGGCAAGAAACTGTCGCCCGTATGCAATATTTAGGTAAAAATAAAAAAGCCTTGTTCTCATTAACAACAACACTGCAACAACCTTTACAAAGTGATGACATTATCGAAAAACAATTAGGTGAAAACTGGCGTAAAGCTGGCGACATTTTAAGTGTTTATCAAGCCAATAACGGTACCTGCTATATTCAAGCAGTACTAGCCAATGATTTAGATAGCTCAACCCAGTTACGAATGAAATCACACCCAGAATCTACCGTGTTAATTGAAGATTTACCTTACACTTTAATAACCGAATAACTTAAATATAAAATGGATAACCAAATGAAAATTACCAACAACTCAGTCGTAGTAATGCACTACGCGGTATCAGATAGCGAAGGTACGTTAATTGATAGCTCTTATGATCATAAACCTATGGCTATTATTCAAGGATCGGGCTATTTAATTCAAGGCCTTGAAGACGCTTTAATCGACCATAAAACGGGTGATAAATTTGAAGTGGCAGTAAGCGCAGCAGAAGCTTACGGTGATCGTCATGACGAATATGTTCAAACGGTACCTAAGGAAGTATTGCAAGGCGTTGAAGATCTAACCGTTGGTACACAACTTCGTGCAACGACTGATGATGGTGAACAAACCGTGATTGTTATTGATGTCACTGACGATGAAGTAACCGTTGATGGTAATCATCCATTAGCAGGTATTGATTTAAGTTTTGATGTGGAAATTTTAGAAGTACGTGAAGCAACAGAAGAAGAACTAGCCCATGGCCATATTCATGGTGAAGGTGAATCTTGCGGTGGCGCTCATGACGATGATGAAACTCAACAAACAAGTGAAGAAAAGTCAGATTGCTGCGGAGGCGGTAACTGTAGCTCAAGCCACTAAAGTGGTTTTAGCATCGTGTTTTGAAGTACAACTTGAACTAAAACTTGTAAACTTAAGTAATTAATACCAGATATGGCAGCCACTAATAAACCAATGACTGCCTTTAATTTTGACTAACACTAAAGCGATTATTTATAACACTGCGCTGATAAAAAGTTAATTAACATTTTAATGTACCCGTTAGTCTCGCCCTTGTTTACTATCAACTTTCTCTAATAATATAATCAAAGGCTGACAACGATGCTTTTGCGCCTTCGCCCATAGCAATCACTATTTGCTTATAAGGAACAGTTGATACGTCTCCTGCTGCAAAGATACCAGGTTCACTTGTGTTACATCGCTCATCAATAACCACTTCGCCATGTTTAGTTCTGTCAACAACACCGTCTAAGAAAGCACTGTTAGGAACTAACCCAATTTGCACAAAAACGCCTGCTAAAGCTTGTTGTTTGACTTCGCCAGTTATTCTGTCTTCATAGGTTAAAGCAACAACTTTGCCTCCTTCCGCAACAACTTCTTTTGTTGCTACGTTTTTAATGATAGTAATTTTGTCGCTTGCTTCAGCTTTGTCTACTAATACTTTATCTGCCTTTAATTCGGGTAAAAATTCAAATACTGTTACATGATTCACCATACCCGCTAAATCTAATGCGGCCTCAATACCAGAATTACCACCACCAACTACAGCTACATCTTTGCCTTTAAAGAAAGGTCCGTCACAGTGCGGACAATAAGCAACGCCTGAACCAACGTTTTCTTTTTCACCTGGTACACCTAACTCCCTCCATTTGGCGCCAGTGGCTACAATAACAGTTTTAGACTCAATCACTTCACCGCTAGATAAGTATAGTGTTTTCCAAGGTGAATCGGTGGTATTGCTTTCAATCTTATCAACACGTAAAAATTCTTTAATATTAATATCATAGTCACTTAAATGTGCTTGCATGTTCCCTGTTAATTCTGTGCCAGTTGTTTTTGGTACTGAGATTAAATTTTCAATACCAACGGTGTCTTTTACTTGTCCACCAATGCGATCTGCTATCAGGGTAACATTTAAGCCTTTTCGTGCAGCATAAATCGCTGACGCCACACCCGCGGGACCAGCCCCAATGACGGTAACGTCTTGTAAAGGCAATTGCGTATCATCATCAACGCCAACAATATATGGAAAGCGTTCAATTAATTTATCGACCAATTGCGCCGTGTCAATTTTACCATTGGCAAATAGCTCACCATTTAAGTAAACACTTGGTACACCCTGAATATTGCGATCTTCAATTAATGATGGATATAAGCCACCATCAATCATTTCGGTGTTAATGTTATTATTAATTAACGCAAATTGATTAAGTGACTGCACTACATCAGGACAGTTGTGACAACTTAAGGAAATGAACACTTCAAAGTGTAATGGTTCGTTAATTTTCTTAACCATTGTCGTTAAAGTTTTATCAAGTTTATGCTCAGTACCTGAGGAGTGTAACACTGCTAAAATAAGTGAATTAAACTCGTGACCACTGGGAATACCTGAGAAATAGATGCCGTTATTTTTTCCTTCAACCTCTAAATAAAATGTAATTGGACTTCTTAAGTTTTCATCGCGTTCAACTAACGTTAAATTTTCAGACACGGATGCCAATTGGCTCAAAAACTCTTTTAATTCTGAGCGCTTTTCGTGTTCCCCTGTTTGTAAAACAAATGACACGCTTTTTTTCATATTTGCAGTATACGTTTTTACTGCGTTTAAAATATCTTTACTTAACATGATACTACCTTAAATATTACGAATTAATGATGAGCTAATGAGCTAATGAGCTAATGAGCTAATGAGCTAATGAGCTAAATAACGGCTCACTGGGTATAAAAATGGCGGAACGTTTTAAAACAATATCCGCCAATAAGTGTATTTTTAAAAATAAGCTTTAAGAGTGTTTATTAAACAACTTATTTTTCAGCTTAGCTTGAGAAAACGTTAGATTTTTCCAACTAAATCCAAGCTAGGTGTTAGCGTTGCTTGACCTTGCTCCCACGCTGCAGGACATACTTCACCATCATTTTCACGAACATACTGTGCCGCTTTTACGTTACGAACCATATCTTTTGCACTTCGGCCAATACCACCAGCATGAATGTGAGCAACTTGTATAATGCCGTCTGGGTCTACTAAAAAGGTTCCACGGTGTGCCATGTGATCTTCCTCAATCATTACGTCAAATCCGCGGGTAATATTGCCCGTTTGGTCACCAATCATTGGAAAATTAATTTTACCAATGGCATCTGAAGAGTCGTGCCATGCTTTATGTGAGAAATGTGTGTCTGTTGATACAGCATAAACTTCAACACCTAATTTTTGTAACTCTTCATATTGGTTTGCCATATCTTCAAGTTCTGTTGGACAAACAAAAGTAAAATCTGCTGGGTAGAATAAAAAGATTGCCCACTTACCTTTTACGTTTTCGGTTGATACTTCTACAAACTCGCCATTATGGAATGCTTGTGCGTTAAATTCTGGAATTGATTTGCCTATTTGAGCCATGAGTATTTCCTCGCTTATCTTATAAAATGGTAAATTAAAATTTGTTTTCGTTTAATTCAAAAAGCATGTTTGCTTTCGATGTAGTAATAATAGATTAGAGAGATTAATTAATATAATTGAATAAATTGATTTTTATATTCCATTTTTTAGAACATAAATATTAAAACACACTAAGAAAATTTAAAGACACTTCGATCATATATACATACGAGCTTAGTTTAAGATGATTATGGTTAAGTAACCGGAGCTCGGCTTAATAAATGTTCTTCTAGCAGCTATTTTTACTAACTTCGGCGTTAAATTCACTTGCAATAGGCCAGCTATTGACGCGTAAATTTGCCTTGAATTAAGTAAAACTATCAAGCTAGAAGTGAACCAAAAATTTAATATCTATTTTTCAACAGGTTAACAATATCTTAAACCGAGCTCAGGTTAAGTAATAAGTTGTAGATAATTTTATATAATCAATTAAAATAGAGATAACGTTCTATATAATTAATAACAAAAATATGATTTCATTAAAGCAACTTCACTATGCATTAGCCGTTGAAAAAACACTGCATTTTAAAAAAGCAGCCGAGCTTTGTAATGTATCTCAGTCAGCATTAAGCACAGCTATTAACGAGCTAGAAAAACACCTAGGTACACTTATTTTTGAACGTAACAATAAACAAGTGTTGGTCACGAACAATGGCAAAAAGATACTCGACAAAGCAAAAAAAATTAAACTTGAAGTAGATGAACTGATGCAAATATCACAGGCAAATCAGCAGCCTTTTTCATCCCCCATGACGATTGGCGTTATTCCCACCATAGGCCCTTACCTTTTACCAAAAGTGTTACCTGAAGTAAGAAAACAATACCCTGCGTTTAAATTAAAAATTATTGAAGAACAATCCCATGTGTTAGTTGATAAAGTTAGAATAGGCGATATCGATGCCGCTATTCTTGCCTTACCCTTTCCTATAGACGGCTTAATGAGCTTTGACTTTTGGCAAGAAGATTTTTATTGGGTCTGCCATAAAGATGAATCACCTAATAAGGTACAAGAAATAACCAGTGCCGAATTAGAAATTGAAAAGTTAATGCTGTTAAAAGATGGGCACTGCTTAAAAGAACACGCTTTAGCTGCTTGTAAGTTACAAAAGCAAAAAGAAGATTCAGATTTCGACTCAGCTAGCTTGCATACCTTAGTTCAAATGGTTGCTGGTAAGTTAGGTACAACGTTAGTGCCACAGATGGCGCTAGATCAATTGATACATAATGCCTCAGAACTACGTGCTATTCATTTAAATGAACCTGGCCCACATAGAACCATCGCATTAGTGATCAGACCAAACTATGTAAGAACTAATGAATTAACATTACTAAAAAAGATTTTTACTGAGCAACTCTCTTTGAGTTTAGCGAATACTTAATCTTTAATTTGTTTTATCGAATAATGTTATCTATTTAATGAAATTTACCCTGATTCATTTTTAGATAAAAATGGAATCATCTTAAACAAACAAGGTGAATACCATGAAAAAACTTATAGAAACTATAAAATCAATTTTACACATTGAAACTCAAAGCACAGAGCAATTAAGCTGCAACTATTCAGATAACTATTATGGTGATCAATATTGCCAACCACAGCATTGTTTAAACGACAAAAACATTAATTGAGTATTGATTAAGCATTACCATGGAGGTTTAAGGTAAACTTATCGCAATAAAAATAGGTGTCGGCTTCACGACACCTATTTTTATTTGTTTGTTATCACTCTGACCAAACTGCAAATTCGTTTCCATTAGGATCGCTAAAATGAAACCTTCTTCCACCAGGAAATGAGAAAATAGGTTTAATTATTTTTCCACCAAATGCCTCAATTTTTTCCTGTATAGTCTCTAATAAACTACTGTACAGAACTATTAATGGGCTTCCTTCTTTTGTGGAAACAACTAAATCTGATTTAAAAAAGCCTCCATCGACACCTTGAGCAAAAAAGCTACAGTAATCTGGTCCGTAGTCTACAAAAGACCAGTCGAAAACATCACTAAAGAAGGCTTTAGTGGCTTCAATATTTTTCGCTGGGATTTCAATATAATTAATTTTGTTATTTTTAGTCATCTCGATGCTTCTATCCTTAATTTCACCTAAGTCATTCAACAAGTAACCAAGTAGAAGCCAATACCCACTACTTTTACTAAGCGTTAATGTTCAGTAGCAGGTTTCTTATTTTGAAATTGAATAGCTAGATATTCGCCTTCAGAAACATTAGGTAGTGTTGAACATTCTTTGGTAACTATTTCTGAACGTAATTTAACTTTATCCAACGGTATGAACTGTTCAAATTCCATACTACTTTACAGCAACATTATTGCTAAATAGACTTATATTGTAAAGCGCCGTGGTCGTACTTATGTAATTTGTAAATCAAACCCGAGGTTCAAAGCAGTACGAGGAAAAAAGAAAAAATAATACCAGATTCATTAATTAACTGAGCATTGCAAAGTACTGGTCAATTAAGACCGTCTTCGCAATGCTAGGTTTACTGCTTTTCAGTCTATTAATCTTTAAAATTAGTAAATTGGAAAGATTGCTCTAGATCTGACTCTCGTACTAAACGCATTACCGCTTGTAAATCATCACGTTTTTTTCCTGTTACCCGTACTTGTTCGCCTTGAATAGCGGCTTGTACTTTAAGCTTTTCGGCTTTAATTAATTTAACAACTTGCTTAGCTACGTCTTGTTCAATACCTTCTTTAAAGGTAACTTGCTGACTCCAGTTTTTTCCTGTAGCAGAAGCATTGCCAATAGTCATTGCTTTAGCATCAACATTACGTTTAGTTAATTGACTACGTAACATGTCACAAAGTTGCTTTAATTGAAAATCGCCTTCTGCTCTTACGGTGACTACAGGTTTTTTCCACTCAAAACTAGCTTCTACACCTCGAAAATCAAAGCGAGTAGAAATTTCACGATTGGCGTTTTCTACCGCGTTTCGTACTTCTTCTAAATTCGTTTCAGAAACGATATCCATTGATGGCATAATTCTTCTCTTTTTTAAAAATAGGTTAATACTGACTATTATACCTAGCAAAAAGTGCCAAACAAGTTAGCTGTGGCAGAATTTTTACTTCAAAAGCTGCCTATGCATGATAATATCTACACATCATCTTTTAACATTTAAATACTTGTGAAAGCACACCACCATTTAACTTTTTTTATATTAATTCTATGTGGGGCTTGCCTGCTGTTTTTTTCTAGTGAACTATTATTACCAGAGTCAGTTAAAAAATTAATATTCCGATCTCCTGAAATTGATAGTATTGGCCATTTTATTGGTTTTTTTGTATTAACTTGCTTAGTTTCCTCAATATTACATTTTTCTCTATCAAACACTTTTTATTCTCTCTGCTTTTACGCTGCATTGAGTGAATTAGGACAATACTATTTAGGGTTTCGCAACGGTGAATTTAGTGACTTTGGTGCCGATGTTGCTGGCATTAGTTGTTACCTTTTACTTAAATATAGTTATTCCTTATATAAATTGTTCACATTGAAACGACTATTGAAAATAAGAGAGTCGGCAAAAGTACAGGCAACTTAATGAACATTATTATCGTTGGTCAAGGTGCAATAGGATTACTTTGGTATCATCATATTTTACAACACATAAAAAGTGATGTTGCCTACAATAAGTCGCAACTGCACCTTTTATCATCTACACATTCCCTTTCAACCAATTTACCTGTTACACATCAAGCGGTAAATAGTACTGAGGCAGACGACACAATACAGCAATATTGTTTTACCGATCATAGAAACAATACATATAACGATAATATATATTTTGCAAAGGCGGAAGATATTGAACAAGCTGATGTTATTTTTTTCTGCGTAAAGTCATTTCAAATATTATCAGCTTTGATTAAAATTGTTGATAACTTAAAAAATAATAGCGCTATTATTCTTGCACACAACGGTATGGGAATATTATCCGAATTACCCACAGGAATAGAAAAAAATCACGCTATATATACTTTACTAACGACCCATGGATGTTTACGCTCTGCCCCCTTTTGTATAACTCATACTGGTGTTGGTTCTTCAGACATAGGGTTACTTTTAGGTGAGAACAATTCAACACAACAACAATCTCTTACGCAATTATTAAATGCTGCATTGCCCCACGTAAATTACCACAAACAAATCAAACAGAAACAATGGTTAAAGTTGGCTATTAACTGTGTAATTAATCCTCTAACCGCAATAAATAATGTTGATAATGGCCAAATAAACCACACAGCATATCAAGACAGTATTAATATTTTATTAAAAGAGATTATTGCTGTGGCAAGTGCTGAAGGGGTGCAATTTGATTTACAAGAACTCAAAAAAACAGTAGAAGATGTTGCTTATGCAACCGCTAAAAACTGTTCTTCTATGCGTTGTGATGTATTAGCAAAGCGTAGAACAGAAATTGATTACATTAATGGTTTTATATATCGCTTAGGAACAAAGCATAATATTGCCACACCAGAAAACACTAAAATGTGGCAAACCGTAACAAACCTAGAATACAAAAATTGAAACTAGGCTGTAACCTTAAAGTTAGCTGTATTAGTTAGTTAAGTTATGGTCGGTAAACTTTCACATTGTTAAAGCCATTGTCGATTAAATACAACGCTTGCAGCTTACTCATTACACCATGGTCACAGTAAAGTAAATATTCTTTACTCCTATCTAAATCGCCAAATTGCGTCGCTAATTTATAAAATGGAATATGCTTCACTTCTACGTTATCAAGTGCTAATGGTTTATCCTCTTCCTCTTCTGGGCTACGTATATCAACGACAACCGCATTAGCAGGAATATTTTCAACAAGATCTACCGCATGAATTTCTTCTTCTGTTTCTTTGCCTATATCACGAATATCAAAAACACGGGTTTCGCTAACAACTTTATCTAAAATATCAAAATTAAAGTTGCTTTCTTCTTCTTCAACTTTAGATAACACGGCTTTAACCGTAGGCTTTTTAGAAATAACGCCACAATATTCAGGAATTGTTTTGGCAAAATCTTCCGTGCCAATTTTACGAGCAATATCAATAATATCTTGTTTATCATAAGCCGCTAACGGACGTAAAATCAGCGTATCTGTTACGCGATTAATCACATTTAAGTTAGTTAACGTTTGACTTGATACTTGCCCTAAACTTTCACCAGTGACTAGCGCTTGAATTTTACCTTTTTCAGCAATTTTAGTGGCAGCACGCATCATCATACGTTTAAGCACCACCCCCATCTGGCTATTCTCAACCTGTTCTAAAATTTCAGCAACGACTGGTTCAAAATCAACGGCAAAGAATTTTACTTTATGAGAGGCACCAAATTTATTCCATAAGTAATAACTAACTTGCTTTACGCCAACTTCATGTGCCGAACCGCCCAAATTAAAGAAACAATAATGAGTACGAGCACCTTTTTTGATCATTTGATAGCTAGCAACACCTGAATCAAAACCACCAGACATAAGTGATAATACATCTTCTTGCGTAGCTATTGGAAAACCACCTAACCCAATATGGCGCTGAGTCACAATAAAGAGGTCTTTGTTTTTAATTTCTAAGCGAATAGTGACATCGGGCTTGCTTAACTTAACTTTGGCACTTTCTACTGCTTGATTTAAGCCACCACCAACATATTGCTCTACTTTTAACGAATTAAAGTCATGTGTTCCTGTGCGTTTTGTACGCACACAAAAAGTTTTATTTTCAATGGTTTTTGCATGAACGGCTAACGTTTTTTCATAAATATCATGCACATCAACAAACTCACTTTGTTGAACTTCTAAAAACATTGGTACACCAGGAATACACTTAAGTGCTTCTACCAAACGCTCACAATTTTCAGGGCTATTATCTTTGGTATTAACTTCAACATTATCCCAATTCATGCGTGTGGTAACTTGTTCATCCACACGTCGTAATACGTTTTTAATGTTCGACTCTAAAATTTTCGTGAAACGTTTACGAACAGGGCGAGATTTAATGGTGATTTCAGCTTGCAGCTTTACGATAAATTTCATCGATAATAGACCTAACATACAAAAATAATGGCGCGGATTATAGCAGGTTTTATAACAAATAGTGGAAAAGTTATGGTTAACAAAATAGACGTATAATACGCCAAAATCCCCATAACTTATTAAGCTAAAATAAAGCTCAATCTGAAATTATTGCTTATTTATCACTTTTGGCTAAATCAAATTGAGAAATTATCACCTGACTTTTTTGGTGAGCCCCAGTACTAAAGTTAATGGGTTGTGAATAACCAATAATATCTTCAGCTAATTTTTTATGTGGGTCAGTACTGGTTGTTGCCTTGGCAATAACAACCACTTTATCTGCTTGTTGTAATGTCATATGAGGTAGTAAATACATGCTTTCTAGTAACTCTACTTTTTTAGGTAACTCAGACAGTTTACCCTTAAAATTTGCAAGAGGTACTCTACTGTTAGGCATAGCGGCATAAACATACAAAGTCCACTCTTCAATGTTTTTAGGTACAAAGTCTTCAGCTATCTTTACTTCCACGGTAATTTTACGCTCATTATGAGCCTCTGCTTTAGCCTTAGTTACTGTATTTGCTGTAACAGATAAAAGCGGTAAAAGAAAAAGACAAAACGTAATCATTTTTTTCATATAAAATCCTTCATTTATAGTATCTAATGAATATTAAAACTACTCATTTAAAAATTAGCGGTTAACTTTATCATCGCTGAACGGCCTGGTGCCATCAAAGAGTCTGTTGCTGGAGTATACGATTCATTAAATAAATTACTCAATTCAATGTTTAGCTGGTAGTTACTTTGCTGTCCAAATGAACTGCCAAATGCAACATTAAATGTTTTCCAACTATCATAATTTTCGCTGGTACCACTCTCATAAGCAACCTTTGCACTTGATGATGCTCGCACAAAGCTATCCAAATAATAAGATTTAAAAATATTGCCTTCATCTTCATATTTAATACCAATGCGTCCATACACAGCTGGGGTACCTGTATCTTCTGTTTTAAAAGTACCATAAACTTCTTCGCGTGATAACCAAGTAATATTTAAGTAAGGTGAAACTTGCTCATTAAAATGATAAGTAGTGCTTAATTCAATCCCTTTGGTTTTAGCTGTATCTGCGTTAATAAACACTTTATCCTCAGGCGGCGTAATACAATACACGCCATTTTCTTGGCAGTCTCTTGTGGTAATATAGTGCGCGGCATCCGTATAAAATACTGTTGTATCTATTTGCCACTGTTTTGTAAACATTCTATAACCAAGCTCAATATTATCAGATGTTTCAGCTTTTAATTCAGGGTTAGGGTTAATAAAACTACCTGCCGCAGTTGCGCCAGTAGCAACCTGTAATAATGTAGGATAGTGATAACCTTGACTAAAAGCCATACGTAAATTACTCTCTTTCCCTAGTGCATAATTAGCAGCCAAAGAAGCTATTACTTTTGTATCTTCATTTTTAGTTGGTGTTAACCCCTCACGACTAGTTTCATTCAGGTTTGCATCAACCCAATAGTGTCTAGCCCCAGCTGTAACAATTAACTTATCAGACACTCGCCATTCGTCTTGAATATAGACAGCTTTGGTCTTTAACGTTGCCGCTTCTACACTATTATTGCTTGTTAACACTGGTGTGGCTGGCATATTAGGCATGATAATTGTTTTTGACGTAGAATTATCCGTGGCTTTATTAAGATCATCTTCGGCAAATTGCATACCTAAAATAGTATAGTGGTTATCTGAAAGTGAAAAATCTAGTTGACTATTTATACCCATAGTATCGAGTTGTTCTTGAATATTAGTATCTACTATTACCTCAATAGACATAGGAGGTTGAGTAACAGAGGTACTAATATTTTGGGTAAAATTTCGGTCAACGGTTTGGCTATACGCATTTAAGTTAAATTTCTTAAAATAGTTATTATCACTATCATATTGATAAAAAACTGAAAACTTTTCTCTATCTCGTTGAGGCATATTTAATGAAAAATTAGGCATTCCTGTAGCAATTTCACTACTAAGTTCATAATTTTCATAATTAACCCCGATTAAATGATCATCAACTTCCTTTGCTAAATATAGCATTTGACTATTATTTGAAAAACGAGTCTCGTCAAGAGCTCCCTTTGGTGTATAACGATTATCATGATCATTATCAGAAACGGCTAGTCGATAATCAAAACCTTCGACATGACCAAAAAGCGTTGCAGCATATTGTTTCCCCTTTGTAGCTGAGTTAAAACCTGCAGAAAAACTTGCTTGTATTGGCTCTGAACCTCCCTTTTTCGTAATAATATTAACAACCCCACCAAGTGCCTTACCGCCGTACAATACGGAGCTTGTTCCACGAATAACTTCTATTCGCTCAACCATAGACGTATCAAGCAATAAAGGTGCACCATAGGTTGAGTGATCTGTAATTTCTTGACCATCTATTAATATTGCAACCCTTAAAGAACTTTCTCCACGTAAAGTAATGCGTTTCATTCCTGATGTTGCCGCATCTGCAACCTGTATACCTGGTATATCTTTTAAAGTACTTGCAATAGAGTCAGCAGACGATCGCTGAATATCTTTAGCATTTACTATCGCTATCGATGCGGGGCTCTCTATTAGATAACGCGATGTTTTAGTGGCAGTTACTGTAATTTTTTCATCTACAGTATTAATTTCAGCATGCAATGTCGTTGATAACAACATACTGCTGATAAGAGTGGTGATTATAGATCGATTGTACATACTGATACTCGCAATAGTTATACCTACTTATTAATGCGAATGATAATGGTTATTATTTATATCTTATATGATCTAGATCATCATTTTAAAAGTAACTTTCTTTCTATTGGTTAAAATACAGGAACTGTTGATCTTAATATTTAAATTCTTCAGGAATAGGTAAGTTTTTTGCAACAGGAATAGGTTTTTTCGCACGCCCTTTTCTGTGCTCATTAAGTTGAAAAATAAAAGCGAGAACCTGTGCTACTGCAGCATATAATTCTTCTGGAATGTCTTGGTCAACCTCTGCGGTATAATATAGTGACCGTGCTAATGCTGGCGATTGAATAATTTCTACGTTATGTTCTTTGGCAATGGTACGAATATGTATCGCCATTTCATCAATACCTTTTGCAACAAGTATTGGCGCACCACCAACATTTGGATCATATTTTAACGCAATACTATAATGAGTAGGGTTGGTAATCACCACATCCGAATTAGGCACTTCGCCCATCATTCGTCGTTGAGACATTTCATATTGTGTTTGCTTTATACGCCCTTTAATTTCAGGGTTACCTTCAGTACTTTTAAATTCATCTTTAATTTCTTGCTTGGTCATTTTTAACTGACGCGTGTGATTCCATACTTGGTATGGCGCATCAATTGCTACAATAATACCAATTGATAATGCTAACGCTAAAAACATCCATAATAACATGTTAACTGCATGATCAAAGTTTAAGGGGATCGCTTCCAAGCTTAACCCTAAAATTTGATCAAAAAGTCCATTAAGCAATAAAAACGCGACAATAAAAACAACAAAAAACTTTAAAATTGATTTTAATAACTCTACAGCCGCTTGCACTCCAAACATTCGTTTAAAACCTGCAAGTGGCGACAATCGACTTGCTTTTGGCGCCATAGCTTCCCAAGAGAAAGCCATTCCCCCTAACATAGTGTTACCAATAAAAGCGGCAATTAGAATAATAAAAAAAATTGCTAACATCGGAAATACAACATGCCCTATGCCGCTAGAAATAACGTTTACAAGTGCATGCACATCCATAGCCTCTTTTCTACTTATTGAAAACATGCGTTTCATTGTAGTCGACATTGCATTGACTAAAGCATTACCCATAACCATCATAGCAAAAGCACTGCCTACGAGAACAAACATAGTGCCTAAGTCTTTAGAGCGCGCTATTTGCCCTTTTTTACGGGCGTCAGAGAGTTTTTTTGCCGTGGGTTCTTCTGTTTTTTCACCACTGTCTGACTCAGCCATCAATAATTTCCTTTAAAACGTTATGCTAAAACTACGTTAAGTTGCTGCGCAATCAATTAAATAACAACTAAAATCAAGCGCTCGTTGCCACTGTAGTTCAAAGTGAGTTAGAAAGTTTCCAAAAGTTAGCCACATAATTAATAAACCAGCCATCATCGTAATAGGAAAGCCTATCGCAAATATATTAAGTTGTGGTGCTGCTCTTGTCATCACACCAAAAGAAAAATTAATTAATAACATCGCCGTTAAAGGAGCTAAAGCAAGTGACAAAGCCGTTGCAAACATCCAGCTTCCCCATAAAACAATATCTTTGTACTTAATACTAGCAAACTGTTCATTACCAACAGGTAACGTATCAAAACTGGCAACAACAAACTGAATGTATGCTAAATGACCATCCATTGTCCAAAAAAGCAAAGTAGATAATATTAAGAAAAACTGTCCTACTGCGGGCACATTCATGCCACTTGCGGGGTCAACTAATGAAGCAAAACCTAACCCCGATTGCATGGCAATAATTTGACCAGCTAGAGTGAAAGTATTAATCACCATCACGGTAATAAAACCTAAGCTAATACCAATTAATGTTTGCTGAGCAATCATTAAAAAGGTAGTAAAAGAGAATAATTGTTCAACACTTGTTGGCGGAATGGCTGGCATAATAGCCAATGTTAAGGTAACACATAGAAAAAGTTTAATACGTGTAGGAATAGTCCGCGCGCCAAACCCTATCATGGTCATTATTAATGCAGAAATACGGGTAAAGGGCAGCATAAAATCAGCTAGGTACTGATTTACAACTGACTCGGTAAATTCCATTAGCTAACAACACTCGGAATACTAGCAACTAACCTAAAAGTGTAATCCATTAGTTTTTGCACCCCCCAATGTCCACCATAAACAAGCGCCAGTAACGTAACAATAAGGCGGGGTAAGAAGCTTAAGGTTTGCTCATTAATTGACGTTGCCGCCTGAAAAATGGCAACAAGCAAGCCAACAAATAAACTCGGTAAGATAACGGCACTCACTAGCAGAATTACTAGTAGTAATGCATCTCTTAGTATGTCTACAAAAACTTCTGGTCCCATCTTACGTTCTCTTGTTTACTTTTTTAAGTGAGTAAAAAGCTAAGTACCTAAACCATAACTCGTGGCAATAGTACCTATGACCAAGTTCCAACCATCAACCAATACAAATAACATGAGCTTAAAGGGTAGCGAAACAATCATCGGTGATAACATCATCATCCCCATTGCCATTAAAATACTCGCCACAACTAAATCAATAATTAAAAAAGGAATAAATAATATAAAGCCAATTTGAAAAGCCGTTTTTAATTCACTAATAATGAAAGCAGGTATAATAACAGTCATGGGTAGATCTGTTGGTTTATCAACTGCGTCAAGATCGGCCATTGCAGCTAAAGTGTCTAGGTCTTTTAACCTCGTTTGCTCAAGCATAAATGCACGTAATGGTACTTTACCTTTATCAAAAGCTTCTACTGAGGTTAATTGATCAGATAAGTAAGGCTGAATAGCCACTTCATTAATTTGATTATAAACGGGTGTCATAATAAACAAGGTCATAAAAAGGGTTAAACCAATGATGACCTGATTTGAAGGGGTTTGCTGCAAACCAAAAGCTTGGCGCAATATGGCCATAACGACAACTATACGAGTAAAAGAGGTCATCATTATCACAGCGGCAGGTATGAAACTGAGCGCTGTCATGAACATTAAAATTTGTAATGTTACTGAATACTCTTGCGAGCCATCAGGATTTGTGGTCAATTTTAATGCCGACATTGACAGGTCGTCAGCAGCAAAAACTCCTGCACTCATAACCGAGGCAAACAGTGTGAATAAAACCAACCAGAGAATTTTTTTCATAGTCATTTATGTATTTTTTGTTGTTTTACTTGTTGTGTTGTTATCTATTTGGGTTTTACTATTTTTCTGCAAAAAAGATAACACATTTTTTGATAATGCCATTGGCTTATCTAATTGAACATCAATAGGTGTTTCTAAGTTTTTCAATAACGAAATTTTTTGTGGGCTTACACCTAAAACCAATTGTTCTTCACCTACCTGTACAACAATAATACGCTCTTTTGCACCTAAAGATAAACTAGCAATGACTTTTAATTGAGCTGAGTTTTGCTGAGTAAAATTGAAGCGTTTTAGTACTAGTGCACAAATAATAATTAACCCTAATACCATCAATAAAGACAAAATCATACTACTGGCATTCATATTTGCCATAACGTGCTTGCCTACTTGCGGGGCTTGCTCTGTTACTTGTGGCGTTTGCTCTGTTACTAAAGTATGACTTGATTGAGCAACCCCATACGGCATTAATAAACCAAAAAAACAACAGGCGATAAACGCGGAAATTTTAGCCATTATTTTAATTTTTTAATTCGTTCAATTTGACTAATAACATCGGTTAAGCGAATACCAAATTTATCATTAACTACCACTACTTCACCATGGGCGATAAGTGTGCCATTAACTAAAACATCTAATGCTTCACCCGCAACACGATCCAATTCAACAACGGATCCTTGATTAAGTTGCAATAAATTTCTTATGCTAATATTACTACGACCTACCTCCATTGAGATGGTAACGGGAATATCTAATATTGCATCTAGTTTACGTTTTTCTTCTCCCGTAATAGGCGCATCATCTTCTGTTAGCTCCTCTAATTCAACGGCTTCAGCTTTACTAGCACCTTCATCCTTACTAGCACCCTCGGCTGAGGCTTCAGCTTGTTCATCTAGTGCCTCATCCCACATGCTTAAATCTTCATCATTGTCATTACTCATACCGCTTGCCTCAATTTTCAATTCTTTACGATTAATGTTTTATAGTCGTTAGGTGTTATAAGTCGTCTTCTAACAACTCAAGCTCTGTGTCATTATCAAGACGCTTACCGCCTTTAGTTAAAATAGTTAGTTCTGATTTTACGGATTCTGGACGCTTGATTTTTTCTTGAATTTTCAATGCTACATTTTCTCTACTACGCCCTAGTTTTGCTCTAAAAGTAGGTAAATCTTCAATTAATACTGTAATGTGTTCAGGCATTTCAATTGGTATAATATCTCCTGCCTGTAGTTCCATTACCTGACTTAACGGTAATTGCACATCTAAAAACTTGGTATTAAGTGAAACTGATACGTCCATAATTTCATCGCGAAGCGCCTTAGACCAGCGCATATCAGTATCTTCTTTGTCACTTTGGACACCTGCATCAAGTAACTCGCGAATAGGCTCTAACATTGAATAAGGTAAGGCGATATGAAAATCACCACCACCTCCATCAAGCTCTATGTGAAAAGAGCTAATAACAACCACTTCCGTTGGACTAACAATATTAGCCATCGATGGGTTCACTTCAGAATCTAGGTATTCAAATGAAACATCCATAACGGGAGACCAAGACTCTTTATAGTCTTCAAATATTAACTTTAACAACATTTGAATAATTCGACGTTCTGTTGGTGTAAATTCTCTACCTTCTATTTTGGCATGGTATCGCCCATCACCACCAAAGAAGTTATCAACTAAAATGAAGACCAAACGCGCTTCCATAGTAATAAGGCCAGTGCCTTTTAATGGTCTAAAGCGCACCATATTCAAGCTAGTTGGAACAAATAAGGTATGAATATATTCACCAAATTTGATCATTTGAATACCGTTTATTGATACTTCGGCGGTTCTACGCATCATATTAAATAAGCTGATACGCATATGCCGAGCAAATCGTTCGTTTACCATCTCCAAGGTTGGCATACGGCCACGGACGATACGATCTTGTGAAGAAAAATCATAATCAGCACTACCGTCCTTTGATTCGGAAGTATTCTCAACTATTTCTTCTTCTTCAACATCATCAACGCCATGCAAAAGCGCGTCAATTTCGTCTTGGGATAATAAATCACTCACGCATTATTCTCTTTATAGCTTAATTTTATTTGAATCTTTTAGTCTAGCCTGAGTTAATTTAACTTGACTTAAACTGTTCCAAAGCTCATTTACACTGCTTACAATTTTTGAAACTATTTACTCGTATTCTATACATAGTTAGTCTATACATAGCTATTTATAAAAAGTTTATTGCATTACAAAGCCTGTGAACAATACTTTTTCAACAGTATCATTGCCTTCAAGCTCTTTCATTACTAATTGTACTGCTGTCAAAGATTGCTGCTTCAATGCTTCTTTACCAACACTTGTTGATAAATCATCCGCATTAGCCTGTGAAAAAATATTTAACAATGTGCTTTCAATTAACGGTATATTCATCTTAGCGTTTTCTTCGTTGTCGCCTCCACGTACTAATAATTGTACACGAATTTCGACAAAACGATCACGAGCAGCCCCTGGCACATTAAAACGAAACGGTCTAGGCATTGGTACATATAGTGCTGAGCCTACTTTCGCTTTTTCTTCTTCTCCGTCTTCATTGCTTTGTTCAGCAGAAGCACCATCGACAGATGTTTGTTCTGCAGTTGTGCTACTGTCATCTCCCATCAAGAAAAAATATGCACCGCCGCCGCCAGCAAGTAAAACAACAATAGCGATAATAATAATGAGCATTTTTTTCTTTTTGTTGCCAGCTTCTAATTCTAGGTCAGCACCATTTCCTGCCGCTTTACCCTTTTCGTCTGCCATGAGTTTCCTTATATTTATCTTGAAAAATATTTCTAAACTATATCCTTGAATAGCACACTAGCCAATGTGTTTTCATCAACTAAATAGTATTTAGCTTAATTTATCTGCAATTTGCCCAGTATATTTTTATTTCTGTCTTTTTCTAAGCATAATAATCGACACCTTGTGTTGAAGTGTCATTTATTTTTACTGACAAATTATGCTCCACTACATCACCTGCATCAGCAGTATTAGTATTTATATGATGATTTTTATCATCGTTCGTTGAACTGTTATCAGATTGCTGAGACTGCTGTTCAACATTTGTATCACCAACATCAACACCTTGCTCTGCTAACATGTCTTTTAGTTTATTCATGTTTTGATCAAGCGCCTCTTTAGCTTGCTGATTTTGTACAATAAAATTAACTGATGCTTGCTCTCCTTGCAAGTTAACTCTCACTTGCATGTTGCCTAATTCTGGGGGATCAAGCGTAATATCAAATTGTTGTAATTTTTGTGAGATAATCAACATCACTTTATCTTTTACAGCATCAGAGAAATCTTTTCTGAAAATAGAAATGGTTTCATGATGCAATTGTATATTCGTTTTTTGACTTTGTGATACTTCCACGCTCCCCGTTGGGTTAACTATTTCTATAGCGTGTTCATCTATTCTATCATATGAAGCCTGTGCTTCTCTGTTTATTGCCTCTGCTGCATTCGCATTATACGAAAAATCGGTGTTGGGTTTAGCGATAACTTTTGCACTCGCCTCTTTATTGCCCCCTGTTATTCCCTCTTCACTGTGTCTAACAAACTGTTCAGATGCTTTACTACTTAATTGGGAATCAATGTCAGATTCTGACGTGGATTGCTCTAAACTTTCTGATGAGGTGTTTTTAGGGGTATCTTTGAATATTGGTGATTGAGCACTAGGCTGCTGCCCACGAGCATTAACCGAGATTGTATTGTCTACTACTTTAGTTACACCCTTATCACGCTGAACGTTTTCATTTTGTTGCATTAATGCTACTTGCTCATCAATAACCGATTCATTTTCAAGTGCATTTTTATCGTTACCACTTGTTTGAGTTACATCTGTTTGAGTTTTTTCTTTATTCCCTTTTAATGATTTTACGGCATCCTGATTATCATTGGCGTCAATATCAACATTCTCTGACGTAAATTTTTGCTGACTAATCACGTTTTCATCATTAGCTTCTATAGGCGTAGGTGCGTTGGTTATTATCTCTTGACTACCTGCAGATGCAGCAGCTTTAGTTTTAGCCTGCTCAATCGACGCTTGTTCCCCATTTTTACTATTATTAATAGATTTTTCATCTAAAGTCGTTGTAGACAAGCTATTAGCATCAACAACTGATTTAGTTGTTAGGGGTTGATTAGTATCGGTGCTTTCTTTCCCTTCTTTTCTTTCTTTAAAAGATTCTTCCGTTACATTTTCTGATTTTTCTTGCTCAAACAGGTATTCTGATTCAGTTTCTGAGCTTGATGCTATTGCCTTTGCCACACCCGATAAGTCAGATGTTAAGTTGTTAGCTTTCAATAATTGCTGCATCTCATTTTTTATTCTTTGTTCTTCCGATAACTCATTAAGCTTTGCTGTATTAGTTGTATTTCCTGAATTTATTTTAACAACTTCGCTATCAACCGTATTTTTATCAACTGACCCTTTATCAACTAATGTATTATCTGCCTTGGTCAAAAAAGACATCAATGACTCTGGATCATCAATACTCTGAGTTACTTCATCGGTTTTAGTTTTATTTGACTTTATTTCGCTACTATTGCCGATAGCGGCAACTTCTTGCGTATCAGTTGCCAAGTTTTGTTCACCAGTTGAGGCATTCTCTATACTGACAGATTCTTCAGTTTGAATTGGTTGATCAGCTACATTGGTTTTGTATTCTGTTTGGGTTTCATCTTTTTTAGTATCAGCGTTACTAACTTCCTCTTCGGATGTTTTATTACTAATATCTTTGTTTTTAGCTAGTTGCGACTCTATATGTTGTGAAAAATCATCGTTTGACAAAGAAGATATAGCCGAAACATTATCTTTAGTATCGACATGTTTTCCAGTATTAATAGGTAAAATATTGAGTTGTTGCATAATAATCCCAATCGCCAAAAATAAATAATAGTATAAATATAACTGTGAAGAATATTCTTCTCTTGTACTTAACGTACTAAAGCACAACAGTACTGCAATAATCATTCCGTTTTCAGTTTAATAACCTGTATATATACAAAAATACGAAATCTTCACCTTAAAAAATAAATGGTGATAACAAACGGTGGCTATTGTGATCTTCGTCGTAAAAATTGTTGTGTAGATATTTCATCAAACATGCTTTGCTCTTTCTTACTTTCTTTTTTTATTAAAACACTATTGCGTTTAGCTGTTAGCATTTCTACCGCTTGCACCTTCTGTCTTTGCTTTATCCAACGTTGTTTACTCTGTTCAACTAAAGCTTTGGCCTGATGCATCGCAATTTTTACTTGTTCTGATGCATAATCAAGTTTTTTAATAAACGCGTGATAATGATTATATGTGGCGCTATCAACACCTTGAAGAGATCGTTGGCTTAACCTGTTCATGTATTCAAGACGATAATCTGCAACACTTTGCAAACGAGTAATATTCTGCTGATAATCATTTTCAGCATTTCGTAGCATATTTTCTGCTTGTTCTTCTTTTTTTTGTTCAAACTTTAATAACGTTTCAAGCTGGTTGTTATGATTAGCAGCCATAATAATATTTCCTTAATGTACTTACCCGTTCTGACAATCTTCTAGTTTTCTATGCTGAAGCGGCTTGATTTTGACTATGGGCTGTCGCCGCAGCAATAATTTCTTGCATTTGTTGAATACTTTGTTCATAAGGTATAACTTCTTGAATTTGCTGTTGTAAAAAGAAATTAATAACTGGGTGCACATTGATTGCTTGATCAATTCTAGGATCATTGCCTTTGGTGTAAGCACCAATTGCAATGAGGTCTTTATTTTGTTGATAAAGTGAATATATTTGTTTTAATTGTCGAGCAAGTGTTTGATGTTCCATGCTGGTTACCATTGGCATAACCCTTGAAATTGACCCTTCAATATCAACCGCTGGATAATGCCCAGCATCGGCAAGTTCTCGTGATAATACAATGTGCCCATCTAGAATAGCCCGTGACGCATCAGCAATAGGATCTTGTAGATCATCTCCCTCTGTAAGTACGGTATAAAAAGCGGTAATCGATCCCTGTCCCTCTCCACCGTTACCAGCACGTTCAACCAATTGTGGTAATTTAGAGAACACTGACGGTGGATAACCTTTTGTTGCTGGTGGTTCACCTACCGCTAGTGCTATTTCTCGTTGTGCTTGCGCATAGCGAGTTAATGAGTCAAGTAACAGTAATACGTCCAAGCCTTGGTCACGAAAATATTCGCTGATCTGTACTGCGGTTTCACACCCTTTTAAACGCATTAAAGGTGAATTATCAGCAGGCGCGGCAACAACAACAGAGCGAGCTCGCCCTTCTTCTCCTAAAATTTCTTCAATAAACTCTTTTACTTCTCGCCCACGTTCCCCTACTAAGCCAACCACAATAACATCGGCAGTTGTGCCTCGAGTCATCATGCCCATAAGAACACTTTTCCCTACACCTGAACCAGCAAATAGTCCCATGCGTTGGCCTTTACCCACGGTGTTAAAACTATTAATTGAACGAACGCCTACATCTAACGGCTCGGTTATCGCTCTACGCGACAATGGATTTATTGGGCTGCTATTTATTTTGTAGTTTTCATCTGTTTTAATTGGCCCTTTACCGTCTAACGGTTTACCAACGCCGTTAATGACTCGCCCAAGTAGCCCCATAGATAAAGGTAAATGTAATTTAGTTGAAATGGGCATAACTCGTGCGCCAGGTAATACGCCGCGCAAACTTTCTTCAGGCATTAAATACGTTACTTCCTGAGAAAAACCAACAACCTCTGCAAGTAAGTCGCCTTGATTGGTTTCGACTAAACATTGGCTACCAATGTGTGCTTTAACGCCAACAGCTTCAAGCGTTAATCCTACTACACGCACTAAACGCCCAGCAACAGGCTCTTTAAAGGGGTGAATAAAGTCTTGGCTTTTCTTTAATCTATCGCTAATACGCTTGCTATCGACCATTTCTGCCCTACACATTAAATAAAGCGTGAAATAAATTTCCGCCTAAAAGTCAAAAAAATCACTGATGTAATGCATCTTGCAAGAAAGACTCCAAAACTTGTTTTAATCGTGATTTCATTTGCAAATCAATATTAGAAGTGCTGTTTTCAATTTGGCAGCTACCAACCGTTAATTGTGGTGCTGGTAATAATTTCCAACCACTCTCTTTAATATGCTGTTCACCAAATTGATCTTCGACTAGCTTAATATCATCAGGATGTAGATAAATTTGAGTCGTCGGCTCATTACTCGGTAACGCTTTAATACCAGCATTAATAGCCGCCATTAAAATATCAGGATTGGTTTTTGCTTCTTGCAGCACAACAGCTTCGGTCAATTGTACAACCAAATTCAATAACTGTTCTTCAACGTTTTTTTCAATACTTGCTAAGGGGTTGTTAAGTTGCTCAATTAACTGCTGCCAACTTTCACTTAACGCATCAACCGCTTCTTTACCTTGTGCTAAACCTTGCTCAGTGCCGTCTTTAATTCCTTGGGCGGTACCTTCTTCTACACCTTGCGCTTTGCCTTCTTCATAGCCTTTTGCAAAACCTTCTTCTTTACCTTGGCTAAAGCCTTCCTCGTGAGCTGCTTGTCTTAT
Organism: Colwellia sp. E150_009; assembly: GCF_053543955.1. Taxonomy (NCBI): domain Bacteria; kingdom Pseudomonadati; phylum Pseudomonadota; class Gammaproteobacteria; order Alteromonadales; family Colwelliaceae; genus Colwellia; species Colwellia sp. E150_009. The sequence continues at coordinate 42,765 of NZ_JBHFOM010000003.1, read as the reverse complement.
TTCTTCAATTTCTTGTGCAGTAAGTGGCTCAGGTTCTACGACCTCTTCTTCTGGCGGTTCGTATTGCCAAGTGCGCTTTTTACCATAGGCATTGGTTTGGTTCTCTTGTTCCTTATTTGTACTCTCTTGCACATTCGGCAGCGACCAAACATCTAAGTCTTCTGTTTGGTTTGCTTTTATAATATGTGAGGGTGTTTGACTCATATGTTTACCTTGCTTAACCCGTTTGCTTAAATGTTATGACAAATTATAAGAACTCATCGCCACCGCCACCGCCAAGCATAATTTCACCCGCGTCAGATAATCGACGGGCAACGGCAAGAATTTCTTTTTGTGCGGTTTCTACTTCACTCACTCGCACAGGCCCCATGGCTTCAAGATCATCTATCAACATATCTGCTGCACGTTTAGACATATTACTTAAGAATTTATCTTTAAGTGCTTCGTCAGCCCCTTTTATTGCTTTCATTAGTGCGTCTTGTTCAACTTCGCGCAGAATCGATTGCATACCACGGTCATCAACATCAACTAAGTTTTCAAACACAAACATTAAGTCTTGAATTTGCTGACTCATTTCCTCATCACTTTCACGCATAGAGTCCATCAATATACCTTCAACATTAGTATCAAAGTAGTTCATGATGTCGGCAGCAGCTTTCAAGCCCCCCATTTTAGCTGCTTGAGCTCCAGCTTGTCCTGCAAATTGTTTTTCCATTATTTCATTTAATTCTTGCAATGCGGCTGGTTGTACTTCTTCTAAGTTTGCAATACGCATCATTAGATCTAAACGCGTTTTGTCCGTAAATTGGCTCATGATTTCAGCCGATTGTTCTGGTGCTAAATAAGAAAGAACGATAGTTTGAATTTGTGGATGCTCATTTCGAATAATATTGGCAACTTGTTTAGAGTCCATCCACTTCAACGAGTCTAATCCTTTTGAAGCGCCCCCCATTACAATTTGGTCGATTAAATTGCCAGCTTTATCTTCACCTAAAGCAGCGGTTAAGGCTTTACGAACAAAATCTTCACTTTGAAAACCAATAGTTGAGAAATTTTGTATCTCATGGATAAATAATTTATGAACAGCGGTAATTTTTTCTTGAGTAAAATCTTCCATCGCTGCCATTACAGTACCGACTTGCTGTACTTGTTTTGGTTCTAAGTGTTTTAATATTTGTGCGGCATCTTCTTCAGATAAACTTAACAGTAGAATAGCGGCCTTTTCTGCCCCTTCTAGTTTGTTAACATCAAAGCCTGCTGACGTTGCGGCAAGTTCTCCGCTTACTTGTGTTTCATCACTCATCTTCGTTCAACCAACTTTTAACTACTTGCGACGATAATTCTGGTTCATTTGCGACTAACGCGCGAACCGCTTTTAATATATCTTCATCTCGGTGAAGATCAGGTAATTGTAAACTACCATCAGGTGCAAAACCTACATTGCCTGCATCAAATTCTGACGTTAACATATCCATCGTTTCATCGCCCAAATCTATATGACTATCAAGTGATTTATCACCGTAATCTTGTGGCGTACTATCTGGATAGATTAAACGTTTTAACATAGGACGAACTACAGCCATAATTAATACAATAATAACTAATGCCGCCATAACAAGCTTTAACATCTTTAAGAACCATAGTTGTTCCCATATTGGTACCGTATCATCTATACCAAGATCCGCACGATTAAAAGGTATTGTAATAACTTCTAATACATCGCCTCGCTGTAAATCAAAACCAATACTACCTTGTAGTAAACGACGAATAGAAGCTATTTCAGCAACACTTCTAGGCTCTTTAGCTGCCATTGCCGTTTGAGTTTCTTCTGTTGACTCAGCGTCAGATGGGGTCACAGGTGTTGGCGCTGCACCATCAACATAGTCAAGCGCCACAGAAACACTAATTCTTCGAATAACGCCTGCTTGCTGCTTGGTATGACTAATTGCTTCATCAAGTTCATAGTTTTTAGTTGATTCGCTATGCTTTCTACTGGGTATGGCCTTTTGTTGTTGTCCTAATGCATCTTCTGGAATGCTAGACTCAAGCGGTGGTTGATTAGTTAATGCACCTGGAATACCGCCTAACGCACCACCAATGCTACTATTTTCTACTTTCATTTCACTGCGTAGTGCAGGTAAATCTGAATTATAACGACGCGCTGTTTCTTCTACATTGGTAAAATCCATCGTTACATCAACTTGTGCTGTGTAATTTCCTAAACCAACAACAGGAATAAGAATATTATCAATTTTATCCATGTATTCTTGTTCACGCTTTTGTTCAATATCAAGCTCATTACGTGAACGGGCAGAAATTGAGTTTTGGCTGCCTGAGTTCAATAGTCGCCCATTTTGATCAGTAACTGTGACACGATTTGGACTCATTCCTTGTACAGCAGATGCAACGATATCAACAACAGCATCCACCTCTTCAGCAGAAAGTAATCGTCCACGTTGCAGAGTCAGCACTATAGTTGCTGAAGGATTTTTTTCTCTACGAGCAAAAATATTTTCTGGAGGAATGGCAAGTAAAACCTTAGCGCGTGAAATGCTTTGTAATTGCTCAATAGTTTTTGCAATACGTTGTTCTCTGCCATATTTTAAGCGTTCACGCTCTACACGCTGACTTACACCAAAGCCCATGTCTTTCATGACCATGTCTTCACCTTGCGAAGGCTCAGTTGATAACCCTTCACGTGCTAACAATAACTTTATTGTTTGATATTCGTCAACAGGGACAGACAAGGTGTTATTTTCTTGACGGTAATCCACTTTGTTTGCGTCAAGAAAATCCATTGTTTTAATCAGTTGTTCGGTAGGCTGTTTAGCTAAAAATCGATATTCTGGTTCATTAGCAAGAATAATAACGAAGATAGCAATAGCCAAACAAATTGACAAAGCCACAACTAAGGTTATTTGGCGTAAGGTCTCTGCATTACCTAAAGCAGCAGCAAAGCCTGACTTTTTTTCTTCTATAGCATTATCGTCATCAGAGTCACTGGCAATCATTGAATTACCACCATCTGCTGCTACCATTGAATTTGTATCTGCCACTGAACTTCTCCGCTTACAACTTAATGTGTCTTTTAATTAACAACGCACGTTTAGATAAGAATAAATCATTTTAACAAGACGCTTATCGAGGAATAACATGCCCATCACAATAAAAGGCAACGATGTTAAAATAAATTTAGGTTATATAAACTAGACAGGCATACTCATTATTTCTTTATATGCTTCAACAAATTTATTACGCACTTGCACTGTTGCATCTAAGGCAACACCCGACTTAGATGATGCAATCATTACTTCGCCTAACGTTACATTAGGATCACCCATTTCAAATGCTGTTTTTTTAGCACCTGTATCTTGTTGAAGTTCATTAACCGTTTTTAATGCATCCGTTAATAAATTGCCAAAATTACTACTAGATGAGTTAGTGCTATTAATGGCATTAACACCTGACATTCCCTGCATATCACCACCTACGGCAGGTAATTTATTACCTGATGCTTGTAATGACATACTCTGCATTTGGGCAAATAATGAATTTGTTTTGATATCCATAGTCTTCTCACTCGTGTCAATTTTTTGCTATTAAGCAATGAAAAATATCTCTATTTATTGATACTGCAAGCATGGTGCCAAGAAAGTTTAGAATAGTGGAAGTGTCGAGTAATGAGGTCTCGGGTAAGAAAAAATTAGAATTACAAAGAAAAAGAAAAATTAGTGAACGGAATCTAATCACACTAACAAACGGTATGAATAGATTGTCGCCCACCTTTAGGTTGTGTACTTCTAGGCTGGTATTTTAATGCCTGAATCACGCATTCTTGCAATTTTATACCGTAATGTACGTGGACTAATACCTAAACGTTCAGCCACTGCTTTTCTACTACCATGGCACGCTTGTAACGTATCAAGTATTATTTGATGTTCTTGCAGTTTTAACTCACTGCCTAATTTATCGTCTGGGGTAGCAACTTTCTCAGTGTCATTCACCTTAGCCGTTTCAAAATTTTCAATCATCAAATCAGCCGCATCAATAACTTGATTCGTATGCAGTATCAAAGCTCTCTGAATCACATTATCTAGTTCACGAACATTACCTGGCCAGTGGTATGCGTTAAGTTTACTACGTGCTGCGGGATTAAAGGTTGCAACTTGGTCACCATTTTTTTGACAATAACTCGCCACCATGTGTTGTGCTAATGGCAAAATATCATCAGGGCGTTCAGCTAAAGGGAGCCAAGTTAATGGAAACACATTTAAGCGATAATAAAGATCTTCCCTAAAATCACCTTTGCTCACCGCTTCTTTAAGATTACGGTTGCTGGTTGCAATAACGCGTACATCTAGTTTAATGGTTTTTCGTCCACCTAAACGCTCTACTTCGCGCTCTTGTAATACTCGTAAAATTTTGGCCTGTAACCCCAAATCCATTTCAGTTATTTCATCAAGTAAAATAGTACCTCCTTGTGCTTGTTCAAATTTCCCAGGGCAAGCTTGAATTGCGCCCGTAAATGCGCCTTTTTCATAGCCGAATAGGGTTGCTTCAAGCATATTTTCGGGAATTGCAGCACAGTTAATGGCAATAAAAGGTTGTTGTGCTCTTGGAGAATTATTGTGAACATACTGCGCTAATACTTCTTTACCAGAACCACTCGGGCCAAGCACCATAACAGAGGCTTCAGTTGTTGCAACTTTACGTGCTAAACTCAATAATTCAATGCTGTTTTTATCTGCCACTATCGGCGTATTATTATTAACGTTTGACAGAGGGATATATTGACTAACCGTATTCAACAATACTTCAGGAGAAAAAGGCTTGGCAATATAATTACATGCTCCATCTTGCATAGCCTGTACAGCATCATCAATTGTACCGTAAGCGGTCATCAATAATACGGGTAAATTAGGATAAAGGTTTTTAATGTTTTTTAATAAAGACAGCCCTGACATACCGCCCATTTGCACATCACTCACCACAATATCAACACTGTGGTTTTTTAATAACATTATGGCGTTTTCGCCAGAGTCAGCTTCAACACATTGATAATTTGCCAACGAAAGCGTATCAATTAAGGCCTCTCGTAAACCAGCATCATCTTCAACAACCAGTACTTTATGATGACTCATGTGACTTCTCCTGTTTATTGATGTTGTGGCTTGCATTTGATGGTGTGAAGTTGTCTGATACCAACAGAGGTAATTTTAGGCAAAAATGTGCGCCCTCTCCGGGTTTACTTAAATACTTCACTATACCTTGATGTGCTTCAACAACCGATTTAACAACCGCTAGGCCAAGCCCTGTACCTTTGCTGCTCGAGGTGTAAAAAGGTTCAAATATTTTATCAATGTTTTTGTTTACAATACCTGGACCATTATCTTTAACGCTTATAAAAACGGCATCCGATTGACTATAGACCTGAATATTAATAACCGCGTTAATTAGGTTACTGTCAGTTGCCTGTAAGGCATTATGTAATATATTTTGTAATGCACCTGTTAGCGCATTTTTATTGGCTAGAATATAATGATCTTTATTTGATAAATGTATATTAACACGTGCATTTGCTTTGCTAATTAACGCATCCATTGCTTGAACACTCTCATTAATTAATTCATTCACTGATAATGATCTAACGACTTGCTCATGACCACTTTTAGAGAACAGCAACATATCATTCACTTGCTGCTCTAGATCACGTAACCTTGAACTTAGCTTTTCTTGAAAGTTACTTCGTGCAACGTCAGATAAATTTCTATTTGATAAGTTGGCGCTATATAACATAGCTGCAGACAGTGGCGTACGAATTTGATGTGCTAATGTTGACACCATACGACCCAACGATGAAAGTCGTTGCATTTGACCTACTTTATCTTGTAGTAATCTTGTTTCTGTTAGATCGGTAATCATGATCAATTGGCCTGGTTGCGTACCTAAACTTGCTATTTCTAACTTCACCCGGCGACCATCTTTTAACGAAACTTCATGCCAATCATCTGCTCTGGGTTTAAATGAACGTGCTATCACATCAAACCAAGCTTGCCCTAAAATAGGTTCATCGAGTAAAGCGCTCGCCACTTTATTGATTTTAACAACAACGCCATTACCATCAAGCATAACCAGACCTGTAGGCATCATTTCTATTAGCTGATCAGCCATTTGTGTATCTTTTGCCTGTTGGTTTTGTTCGTGTTGAAGATTAGCATCAAACAACTTTTGCTGTGTTACGTGACTTTTAGACAGCTGCGCACGCAATGACGCCAGCTCACCAGGAAAGGCTTCTTTTTCTAACAATGTATCTTCTGCTAATACATTGTTAGCTAAAGGTAAGTTTACAGGGTTAAAACCATTATTAGCGATAAAGTGCTGTGCAAGTGCCATAAAACCAACATCCAAATAAAATTTAGTTCATGCTGATTAATGCATTTTACATGCCATGGTTTTTATATTTAAATTTCAAATAGTTAAAGCATTTAAAGCAGGGGTTTTGCTGTCAAACTATTGGCATAGAGCCAACAAACCAAGTACTAATTTACTGACTTTCGTTACGTAAACAATAACTTTGCTTAAGTTTATCCAGGTTTTTGTAAGTTATATTTACGCATTTTCTCAACTAACGTGGTTCTACGCATACCAAGTGTTTCTGCAGCCCTAGCAACGACATAGTCATGTTTAGTTAATGATTGAGTAATAAGAGATACTTCTAACTCTGCCAAATACTCTTTCAAATTTAATCCACCTGCGGGTAAAACATTGGCATTATTTGAAGCAGTACTTATTTCATGGTTATTATCGTCGTTTTGAACATCGTCTGTGCTGTCATCATTGTCATCATCATCAAAATCAAAACCACCAAACAATTCATTAATAGCTTCTTTTTCTTGTAACTCTTCTGGGTATTGCGGTGTATATTCTTCTACTTCAATATGCTGATATTTATGCGGTAATTCGGCTACGTCAACAATTTGATCTCCATACATAATTAACATGCGCTCTATTAGGTTAGATAATTCACGAACATTACCTTGCCATGAATGTTCCATCAATGACTCTACTGCTTTATCTGTAAAACGAACGGTTCTCTTTTGTTCGTATTCAAAACGAGAGAGCAGCTCTTTTAATAATAACGGGATATCTTCTTTTCGCTCTCGCAATGCTGGTGTCTCAATCGGAAAAACATTTAGGCGATAAAATAAATCTTCACGAAAATCCCCTGTTTTAATCATATCTTCTAAGTTTTGATGAGTTGCCGCAATAATACGTACATCAGCCTTTAAGCTTTTACTACCACCCACTCGCTCAAAAGTACGCTCTTGTAACACGCGTAACAACTTAACTTGCATGGGCTGTGGCATATCACCAATTTCATCTAAAAATAAAGTGCCGCCCTCTGCTAATTCAAATCGCCCTTTGCGTGCTGAAATAGCACCTGTAAAAGCTCCTTTCTCATGACCAAACAACTCACTTTCAAGTAATTCTGCGGGAATAGCACCACAATTAACAGGCACAAAAGCACATTCTGCACGATCAGATAAGTTATGAATATTTCGGGCAACCACTTCTTTACCTGTGCCCGATTCACCAAGCACTAACACACTGGCAGGATTTTTTGCTACTTGCTCAATTAAAAAGCGCACATCATTCATTAATTTACTTGTACCCACTAACGAACGAAATAATGTACTAGAATTAAGATATTGCCCAGTACGAGGCAACTTATTGTGATATTGATGACAATGGTGAATAAGTTCTGTTAACTGCGCATAATTCAAAGGCGTAGTTAAACTCCCAATAACATTAACATATCCATCTAAAATGTTAGCATCTGCTACGTCATGCAAAAGAAAAGGAATTTTTGGGTATTTTTCAACTAACGCGACGGTTTCAGGTGATAGAATTCCTGAAAGAATAATAGTTAGTATATGCTCACTTTCATTTATACTACTTGCTGCTTGCGTTTGTGAAGATTGTAAAAAATATTCACCAATAAATGACAACACTGTTGCCATTTGATGAGATCTACTTGCATCATCATCAATAATAAGTGTTTTTTTATGTCCTTGAAGATGCGAGGTTGATTTCATAAGCAACTGTTAATTATATACATTAGGTTAACGCTGTTAATTATTCTAACAATTAGTTAGAAATAGGCAACAAGAAATTGACACTACATCGTCATTTTTTTGGCTACTATAAAAATATAAAGTAAAAATATAAAGAAAAAAGAATCTCTGTCGATATAGGTATTACATAAAATGAATTACCTATTTAGCAGCACAGTTATAATGTTTAGTGTACAAAGCAATTTATGCTGCCTTACTAAATACAAATAAAGCGGCACTTAGCCAAAAAGTGACAAATTAAAGTGATGATAAAATATATATGTCAAAAAATAATGGCACATTTTATGTATATTACATTATAAATCTACCAACTAAACGGGGAAAAAAATGCTAATATTAAATGGCAGCGCCGAATACATGCTAACTGAAGGCGAACAAGTAAAAGGTAATAGACACGGCTTTAATATGTTTGTAAAGCACGATGATTTAAACGAACAACTAGCCGACATAGAAAAATATCTGGTTGATAGAGGTTGGGATAATATTGAAATCACCGATAATGGTCTTATAGAGAATATTGAAGGTATAAATCATGCTGTGCTTATTGAAGCTTTCAAAAAAGCACAAAGCGAAGGGCTTTCAGTAGTCATAAACAACAATGCAATGGACAATAACTAGTTTTTATGAGCGCTAAAATGTATGAACCATGTGAAAAATCTTGGTTAAAATGACAAAAACATACATTGACTTTATAACACATTGTCCGTGTTATTATTTTTGGAGGGTGTAATGGCTCATTTATCGTTAAAAAAGTATCAACAAACAACGCTGAGTAATGCTGGAGAAGCTTCTCCTTATCAATTAGTTGCTCTATTATTTCAAAAATTATTAGATAATATTGCAACGGCAAAAGGCGCTATTGTTCAAAAAGATTATGCCAAAAAAGGGGCTCAATTATCAAATGCAATTGCTATTGTGGGTGTATTAGAAGCCTCTTTAGATCATGAAAAAGGCGGAGAGATTTCAGATAACCTATCGGCATTATATAGTTTTTGCTCTCAAAAATTGTTCGAGGCAAATGCCAATAATGACATAGACTTGCTTAATGAAATTGCACTTATCATTATTCCAATCAAATCAGGCTGGGATTCAATTCCACCAGCCGAGCAAGGCAAGGTAAGCTTTTAGTGCCCAGTAAACTCACCAAAAATCTTGAAGCCATTATCAAAGTATCGCGGCAGTTACTGTCGCAACTTGATATAAAAATGGCAAACGCTATTGCGACTAACAATGAAAATGTGTACAACAATAATTTGTCCATTAATACAGAACAACTCAATGATGAACAATTACTTAGCTTGTCAAATGTTCGTCACTCTCTGATCAGCCAGTTATTTGAAACCTATTCACAAAAACAACTCAGTGTTGAGTTAACTATGGTTAATGAAATAGTTACCTTAGATGAGCAACTTTCTTTATTATCAAAAAATAATAAGCAAGTATTGGCTCAACAAATGAGTAAGTTAAAAAATAGTAATAAAGTTAGAGACCTTTATAAAAAATATTAGGTCGATGCATCTAAGCCTTTTAATTCTCGCTGAGTGGGAAAGAACTTAATCAACTTGGTATTACCTTCCTAATTATTTTTCATATACTTACAATGTAATCCATAAAAGCTATATTCACTTAAAAAGTTAATTGGTATATTATATGCCTATTCTATAGGTCAATTTTAGTATGTTTAAAAATACAGTTAAGCAAAACTATATAACTAAAATAATGGCTGATAATAAAAACATTTAAACTAAATTAATTATTTCAAAAAACGATGTAGTAAATACACTATAAAATAACCCTGAAAGGTATCTAAAGTAATGTTCAACAATAAAAACATTCTCATCACTGGTGGCACGGGGTCTTTTGGACAAAAGTATGTCAAAACACTGCTTGAGCGTTATTCTCCTAAAAAAATAATTATTTACTCACGTGATGAATTAAAACAATTTGAAATGCAACAGGATTTTAATCTACCTTGTATGCGTTATTTTATTGGCGATGTACGAGACAAAGAACGTTTAACTCAAGCAATGAATGGCGTAGATTACATCATTCATGCCGCTGCGTTAAAACAAGTACCCGCTGCTGAGTACAACCCAACAGAATGCATTAAAACCAATATTAAAGGTGCTGAAAATGTTATTGCTGCCGCACTTGCTAATAACGTTGAGAAGGTTATTGCGCTTTCTACCGATAAAGCAGCAAACCCAGTAAACCTTTATGGTGCAACCAAGCTGGTATCTGACAAATTATTTGTGGCTGCCAATAATATGTCAGGCGGCCATCGTACATTATTTTCAGTTGTTCGTTATGGCAATGTTGTTGGTTCAAGAGGCTCGGTTGTCCCTTTTTTCAAAAAAATACTCAATGACGGTGCAACTGAAATCCCCGTTACTCATGAAGACATGACACGGTTTTGGATTACCTTACAAGACGGGGTTAATTTTGTTTTAAAAAACTTTGAACGCATGCTTGGTGGTGAAATATTCGTTCCTAAAATCCCTTCAATGCGTATTGTTGATTTAGCCAAAGCTATGGCACCAGATCTTCCAATTAAAATTATCGGTATTAGGCCAGGTGAAAAATTGCACGAAATAATGTGCCCCTCTGACGATTCGTACCACACATTTGAATATGATGATCATTTTGTTATAGCGCCCGCTATAATTTTTTCAAGTAGAAGTAACGACTTTACAATTAATGGACTTAATGAAACAGGAAAACAAGTAGCGCATGGTTATGAGTATAACTCGTTAAATAATGAATGTTTTTTGTCTATACAAGAGCTACTTAATTTTAACAAAATCGCTGAACAATAATGACTTCAATGATCCCTTATGGTAGACAAGATATTAATCAAGATGATATTGATGCCGTTGTGGAGGTTTTACAGTCAAATTTTTTAACGCAAGGTTCTAAAGTTCCTTTATTCGAACAGGCAATTAATCATTGCTGCCAAGCCAAATATGGGGTTGCGGTCAACAGTGCTACATCGGCATTACATATTGCCAACTTAGCCTTAGGGGTAGGTAAACAAGACACAGTATGGACAAGCCCTATTACTTTTGTTGCTACAGCAAACAGCGCTCTTTATTGTGGCGCTAACATTGATTTTGTTGATATTAATTCATCTACAGGAAATATGTGTGTAAACGCCCTAGAAAAAAAACTCATTTTAGCCAAAAAAAATAATTGTTTACCTAAAGTCGTTATTCCTGTTCACTTGGCAGGTCAGTCATGTGACATGGCTGAAATTCATGCTTTATCAATCAAATATCAGTTCAAAATAATTGAAGATGCCTCTCATGCAATTGGAGCGAAATATCAAGGCGCGCCTGTGGGTTGTTGCCAATACTCTGACATTACTATTTTTAGCTTTCACCCAGTAAAAATAATTACTACCGCTGAAGGTGGTATAGCTGTCACCAATAACCAAAATTTAGCTAAAACAATGCAGCAGTTGCGTAGTCATGGCATAGTTTCCGATCAAGAAAATATGACTGAAAAGTCTCACGGCCCTTGGTACTACCAACAGATTGAATTAGGTTTTAATTACCGCATGACAGAATTACAAGCAGCATTAGGGCTTAGTCAAATTACCCGATTAGAAACGTTTGTAACTAAAAGAAATGCGCTAGCACACATATATGACCAAGCCTTTGAAAATAGTTCATTAACCTGTTTAACGCCTCCCAGCAGTGTTTATTCAAGCTATCATTTATATATTGTATTACTAGCAGAGCAGCATAAAAATTCACATAAAAATATTATAAGCAACTTAAGAGCACAAAATATTTACGCGCATGTGCATTACATTCCCATTCATTTACAGCCATATTATCAAAATTTAGGATTTAAAAATCACGATTTTCCTATGGCAGAAAACTATTATCAACGGGCAATATCATTACCGTTATATCCAAATTTAAGCGCAAAAGAACAACAATATATTATTAAAACCTTATTATCTGAGATTAATGTATTAAATGATAAGCAGACGTTAACAGGTGAATAATAATGAAGTTGGCTTTAGGCACAGTACAATTTGGTTTAAATTACGGTATCAGTAATCAACAAGGTCAAGTCTCTAAAAGCCAAGTTAAAGATATTTTAACGCAAGCCACTGCTTTAGGTATTGATACCTTAGACTGCGCTGGTGCTTATGGTAACAGTGAACAAATACTAGGTGAACTTCAGGCAAATGAACATTTTTCTTTGATTAGTAAAATTTCTGCTTTAAGCAAAGACCAAGACTCAATTATTCCTTTTTTTGAACAAAGTTTAGCTAATTTACAATGTAATAGCATAGATACCTTATTATTTCATCAGGTAGACAATTTACTTACTCACAATAAAAGTAAGCATTTTTTTTCTCAGTTATTATCATTAAAAGCGCAACACTTGGTCAACAATATAGGCGTGTCCCTCTATAATCCAGAGCAATTAATCGCTATTACAAAAGCTTATGATATTGATAAAGTTCAAGTGCCTATTAATATTTTTGACCAACGATTTATCACCACCGATATTTTGCAGCTTTGTACGAATAAAAAAATAAAAATCCATGCGCGTTCTCTATTTTTACAAGGGTTACTTTTTATTGAACAAGCACACTTACCCTCCTACTTTGCCCCCTATAAAGAAAAATTGCACGCGTTTAGTGATTTAGCCCAGCATCTATCATGCTCTAAACTGGTTTTAGCCTTAGCATTATTGGCACAAGAGTTGCCTCATATAATAAAAACAGATAGCCCTATTATTGAAAAAATAGTCGTTGGCGTGTGCAATGTTCAACAGTTAACAGAAATAGTGAATGCTTATCAACAAGCAAAAGAATTAACGGTAACACGTAATGAGTTATCTTCATTGGCTGATTCGCGCCTTGGTTTTATTAATCCAAGCTTATGGTCAGTTTAATACCCCAACAATAAAAATAGGCATGAACATAGGTTAAGTTAAATAATGATTGATATTTTAATTATTTTACAAGCACGGGTATCTTCATCAAGACTCCCAGGAAAAGTATTAAAAAAGATACTAGGTAAACCTATGCTTGAGCATCAAATACAGCGATTAGCGCAAGTTCAAACGCCTCATCAATTAATTGTTGCAACAAGTGTCGAGAAAGATGACGAGGCTATTGCCTTGCTATGCAAACAACTTAACGTTGCTTGTTATCGAGGTTCGCTCAATGATGTTTTGGCTAGATATTACTTCGCGGCTATGGATGCTAATACTAAAACACAAGGTAAAATTAAACACATTGTAAGAGTCACTGGCGACTGTCCGCTGATTGACGCTAATATCATCGACAACGTCATTTCTCTTTATTTAAAAGAGCAAGTCGATTATTGCTCAAACTGCTCGCCAGCAACATTACCAGACGGGTTAGATGTAGAAGTTTTCAGCTTATCGGCTCTAGAAATTGCACATCATAATGCAAGAAAACCATCAGAACGTGAACATGTAACTCCATATATTCGCAATAACGTGCACTCATTTACTCAAGCAAACTATATTCACCAACCAGACCTATCTCATTACCGTTGGACGGTAGATGAGCCAAAAGACTTCAGTTTTGTCACTAAAATATATCAAGCATTATATCCAAGTAATTCAAACTTTACACTAACCGACATATTAGCCTTAATAACAAAACAGCCTGAATTATCAGAAATAAATCAACACATTATGCGTAACGAAGGATTTAAAAAATCAGAGTTGGCAGATCAAAAAATAGATAATCAAGCACCCCATAACCAAAGCCATGTAGGAAAAACACTATGACACGTTCTTATCATCAATCATCACAATGGCTTAAACGTGCTGAAAAAACAATACCTTTAGGCTCCCAAACCTTTAGTAAAAGCCGTATTGCTTACCCCAAACATGTTTCTCCTTTATTTATTAAACGCGGACAAGGTTGCCAAGTATGGGATGCTGACGACAATCAATATACTGATTTTGTTAGTGGGTTATTATCGGTTTCTTTAGGTTATTGTAATCCAGCAGTAGATAAAGCTGTGATTGAACAAATAAAGTCAGGTGTTACCTTTTCTCTACCACACAAACTAGAAATGGACGTAGCAGAAAAGCTTGTTGAATTAATCCCTTGTGCCGACATGGTTCGCTTTGGTAAAAATGGCAGTGATGCCACTTCAGCCGCTATTCGCCTTGCCCGTGCCTACACTAAAAAAGAACATGTGGCTGTATGCGGATATCACGGCTGGCAAGATTGGTATATTGGCTCAACCACTCGAGACTTAGGTGTTCCAGAAAGTACTAAGTCATTAACCCATACATTTAAATACAATGACATTGCCTCATTAAAGCAAATATTTGAACAACAACGTAATAAAGTTGCGGCCGTTATTCTAGAACCCATGAATATTAATTTTCCCGAACATAATTTTTTACTTGAAGTTCAAACCCTCTGCAAAAAAAATGGTGCTGTATTAATTTTTGATGAAACGATAACAGGCTTTCGTTACCACTTAGGTGGTGCACAAAAATTATTTGGTGTTACACCTGATTTAGCCACGTTTGGTAAAGGTATGGCAAATGGTTACCCCATATCCGCAGTTGTTGGGCGCAAAGATATTATGATGCTAATGGAAGATATATTCTTTTCTGGCACCTTTGCAGGTGAAACCTTATCTCTTGCCGCTGCCAAAGCAACCATTGAATTTATGGAACAAAATGATGTTGTTGCCCACTTGTCCGCCATGGGAGAAAAACTGCAAACGGGTTTAGCAGAACAAATAAGCACCTTAAATGCTAATTCATGGTTAAGTTTGTCTGGCCATGCAGCTTGGTCATTCTTAAATATTGGTGCACAAGGTGATTATAGCGCCATACAGTTAAAGTCATTATTTTTACAAGAAATGGCAGCAAGAGGGTTTTTAATCGGTGGTGGGCATAATTTAAGCTATGCACATAAATCAACGGATATTGATGCATTATTATCAGCTTATGGAGAAGTCCTCCCCTTGTTAGCTAACACCATTAACAACAAAAATTTTGATTCTATTTTTAAAGGCGAATTATTAGAGCCTGTATTTAAGGTACGTTAATTATTACTTCTGTTAATCTGCTGAGAGTTAAAAATTAAAATGAAAAAATCCACAAACAAAGTAAAAGTTAATTTATGCATATCGCCTTTCGTGTAGATAGCTCTACGATTATTGGTTATGGTCATGTGATGAGGTGCTTAACCTTAGCGCATGCTTTTGCGCAAGCACATTCCAAACAGCAAAGCTCGTTATCATCTAAAGTAAAGCCGAGAAATGATGAACACCTGCTAATCACTTTTCTATGTCGCGATCACGAAGGAAACATCAATCACCTAATATCTGAAACTAATTTTAAATTATTTATTTTACCAATGCTTGAACAAGCGTTGGTTACTGAACAAACGAATACATGGTTAGGTGCTAGCTTTGAACAAGACGCTCAGGGGTGTATTGAACACCTCAGGGATTTACCGAACATAGATCTACTCGTTATTGATCACTACGCCATAGATCATCAATGGCAACAATTATTAAAACCTTATTATCAAAAACTCCTCGTTATCGATGATCTAGCTAACCGTAAACATGTCTGTGACTTTTTACTTGATCAAACATTTAATATTAATCATCAAGCTTATACCCTATTAGTCCCTGCAAACTGCCATTTATTTCTAGGGGAGAAGTATATTCTACTCAGAGAAGAATTCGCCATATTACAATCAAAAGCACTACAACAGCGACAAGCATATATAAATACATTAGCCAACAATAAAACCAACATTCTTGTTTCTATGGGTGGCACAGATCCTAATAATTTATCTCAATTAGCACTTCTTGCCATTGAACAAATAAAAGTAATATCTCCAAATATTTCCGCAACGCTTGTTATTTCTGGTCAATCCAAACATTTACCATTGCTAACGACCTTTTGTCGTCAACGTCCTTGGATAAATATAATTGTCAACAGCCAAAACATGGCTGATTTAATGTTAGTTGCAGATATAGCAATTGGTGCTTGTGGCGGCACGGCGTGGGAGCGTTGCTGTTTAGGCTTACCTTGTTTAACAACAATAAATGCTCACAACCAGCAAGTTATTGCGAATAATTTATCAAAGGCTAACGCAATAATTAACTTAGGTTGGCATGAAAAGATTACCATTGATGTTATAAACACAGCGCTTCATGCTTTACTTAACGATAAAAAACTTTATAAAAAAATGTCAGATGCTTGTATTAACGTGTGTGATGCTAAAGGAGCAAATCGTATCGCTAATAAAATAGTAGCAGATCTTTTAACAACGTCCCGCCTCAACACTGCACTTATAACATTTAGAATAGCGACAAGTAACGACTGCCAATTAATCTATAATTGGCAGTCAAACAAAGAGATAAGAAAATATTTTATTAACCCAAACACACCGACATGGGAAGAACATAGTCAGTGGTATAAAGCTTGTATGCTTGACTCAAATAGAAAGTTATATTTACTTGATAATAATATTGGTCAAACAGTCGGTTTATTACGACTCGATAAAATGAACAAAACTAACGACGGTGTAGATACATACGAAATATCTATTCTCATAGCGCCTAAAAGTCAGGGGTTTGGGTATGCCGTAAACGCATTAAAACAGCTAAGCACCTTAAAAAAATCGGCACTTTATTTAGCTACGGTAGCAACTGAAAATTTTCCATCTCATAAAGTTTTTTCACTCGCAGGTTTTCATAAAACATCAGCGACTACTTACCAATTAAACGTGCAAAATTTTCAATCCTTTCCTGTTCAGGCAACATCAACTAATACCTGTATAAAGCATGAGTAAAAACATTCTGTGAGAAATTAAATGAGAATATTAATAAGTGCTGCCGGTTCATCCGCAGCAACCGAAATTATTAAACACATTAGAAGCTTAGGACATTATGTCATTGGCATCGATGCAAATGAACATAGTTATGCGCTCGCCAATAGTGTTTGTGATGAATTTTATTTGTCGCCGCTTTGCAATTCAATTGAATTCATTCCCTTTATTAATAAACTCAATAATAAATTTGATTGCTATATTCCTTTTATAGATGAAGAATTAATATTGTTATGTCAACACGCTGAATTGCTCAACAGTGTCGCTGATAAACTTATATTGAGCCCAAAAGAAGCAATAGTAACTTGTACAAGTAAAGTAAATTTTCAAAACTATTGTCAAAAAAACGGGCTTCCTGTAGCACCGTTAACTCAACATGCCCCCGCAATATTTAAACCTGATTATGGTCGAGGTAGCAAAGGAATTTTTTATATTGAAGATGATGAATTAATACCTTATTTTTCTAGAAAAGAAGGGGTAATACAAAAAGTGATTCAAGGAGTAGAGTATACTGTCGATGTGCTCACTGATAATAAATCACAGTGGTTGTTTGGGGTAGCCAGAAAGCGACTTGAAACCGCAGGAGTATCACGCATAGGAGAAATAGATCAAAATAAAACGGTACTAACGCTGGCTAGAAAATGCTGTGAAGTTTTCAGCTTTACAGGCGCTATTAATATCCAAATAATGTTAGACACAAATAACATACCTCATCTAATAGAGATTAATCCTCGTTTTTCAGGAAGCTTAATATTCTCAACATTAGCAGGTTTTGATATTATTGATTTAACCCTAAAATCATGGGCAAAAGAAACCATAAAGCTGCCACAGCCTGACGCTATAACAAATAAAAAATTCATTCGCTATTGGCAACACTACTCATGTTAGTAGAGCAACTATTTGAACAATTAACTCCATTTAGTGAAGTTATTTTTGATTTAGACAACACCATATACTCACAGCAAGACTTTGATCGTGGTGCTTTTGAAGATATTACCACGGCATTAAAAGAAGAATGCTCATTACCTATCACTGGTTTTGCAGATTATTTATCATATCTAAAAGAAATAAAAGGTAATAAATACAACAAATTATTTAATGATGCTTTAGCAAAATACCAGTTACCAAACACTTTACTCCCTGTTATGTTAGCAAGTTATTCTGCCCATGATGGTCGCTATATAAAACAAGCAGATAGTTTAGTACCTTTGATAAAAAAACACTTAAAAAGTAAAAAAGTATTTGTTGTAACCAATGGACCAGTGCAAGTGCAAACAACTAAACTTAAACGTTTAGGATTACCTGATTGGGTAACTTTTGTGATCTGTTCATCGAAAATACCTGAGCAATTAAAACCTAATCGTTATGCTTTTGATAAAATAACTAAACAACACCCTTGTAGCAAACCTGTTATGGTTGGTGATGATCATACAACTGATGGCCTATTTGCCGACAAGGTTAATATACCTTTTATTCACTTTGATATAAGACACGCTCACAAATGAACTTAAATAACATTAATATTTCATCGAAAACAAAGCCTTTTATCATTGCCGAAATGTCAAATAATCACTTGTGTGACCTTTCAATCGCTAAAAAAATAATTGAAAAAGCAGCAGAATGCGGCGCTGATGCTATAAAAATTCAAACATATACTGCTGACTCACTAACAATTGAGTGTGATAAACCAGAATTTATTATTCAAGACGAGTTATGGAAAGGACAAAGTTATTATCAATTGTATAAAGATATTGCGATGCCCATAGAGTGGACAGGCATGCTATTTGAACATGCTAAAAAACATAACATTATGATATTTAGCTCGCCATTTGATGAAACATCAGTGCAATTATTAGAAACATTTAATTGCCCTCTATATAAAATAGCGTCTTTTGAAATTCAAGATTTTGCTCTATTAAAAGCGGTTGCACAAACGAAAAAACCCGTAATAATGTCAACAGGTATTGCAACATTAGATGAAATAAAGCAAAGTATCGCTTTTTTAAAAGAGCATGGCAGTACTGACATTGCTATTCTTCATTGTGTGAGCGCTTATCCTTCAAGTTTCGAACAAATGAACTTATTAGCTATAAATGAGCTTGCTTCCCTTGGTATACCCTATGGCTTATCCGATCATAGTTTAACCAACATCCCCGCTATTACAGCAGTAGCAATGGGCGCTAGTATCATAGAAAAACACTTCACCTTAGACAGAGCATTAGGTGGGCCTGATGCGGACTTTTCACTCATACCGAAAGAGTTAAGCTCACTCGTAGCCGACACTAAATCAACTTGGTTGGCCTTAGGTAATAAAGATATTTTCAATAATGTTAACAGGCCTGGAAAACATCACGGTAGATCTATTTACGTTACAAAAGCCATGCAGGCTGGTGACATTTTATCTGACAAAAACACCCGCATTATTAGACCCGGTTTTGGTTTGTCACCAAACTATTATAATGAAATTTTAGGTAAAAAAGTGCGTTGCAATATTGAATTTGGTACGGCATTAGCCTGGGAGCATATTGATGAATAAAAATATACTTGTGATTGTCGCACACCCTGATGATGAAGCAATAGGTTGCGGGGGCACCTTGGCAAAACATAAAGCTGACAATGATAAAATTCATATTATTTATATGACTGACGGTGTTTCGGCAAGAAAAAACTCGGAGGACATTGATGCAAACGAGCGAAATAAAATGGCACATGCAGCAGGCAAGTATTTGTCTGCCAAACAATATTTTTTCAACTTTCCTGACAATAGTATGGATAAAATTCCGCTAATTGACATTGTACAAGCCATTGAATCAGTCTTAAGTCAATTATCCCCTGATATTATTTATACTCATCACTATGGCGATTTAAATATAGATCATCAAATTGTTCATCAAGCCGTTATGACTGCGAATAGGCCACAACCTAATCGTCATATTGCGAGTATTTACACATTTGAAGTAAACTCAAGCACTGAATGGGGCATACAAAGTTCAGCAAATTACTTCTTACCTTCCTGTTTTATAGATATTACGGAATACATGGTCGATAAAAATAATTTACTCGATATATATGCTAAAGAAATGAGACCTTATCCTCATTCACGTTCAAAAGAAGCCATAACAGCATTAGCAGCAGTTAGAGGCTCAAGTGTTGGTGTAAATTATGCTGAAGCATTTATGCTTATTCGTGAACTTAATTAATTTAAAGGTTACCTATGAATTGCCCTGTTTGTCATTCAAAAAATACAAAACCATGCTTAACATTAGAAAATAGTCCTATTTACCAGCATCCTGTACCTGATCCGACAATTATCCCACCACCTTATACTGTTGATTTATATTACCAAAGGTGTAGTGATTGTTCGCATGTTTACCAGCTAGGAGACAATCAACGTATATTAGAAAACATCTATTCTCATCATTATTACACACCGCCACCCAGTAATATTGGCACAACCTTTAGAGATGATTTCCTGCATTTTATTAACCAACTAACGCTGACTACTCAAATCACTTCTTCAATATTAGAAGTGGGCTCTTCAAGTGGTGAAATGTTAGCCGCTCTAAAAAATATGTTTTCAGTTAATAATGCCGTCGGGTTTGAACCAAATATTGATGCTGCCAATGAAGCAAGAGATAAAGGCTTAAACATTTATACTGAGTTTTTTACTGTTAATGCGATTGAATCATTCAATAAAACATTCGATCTTATATATTCACGTCATGTAATCGAGCATATATTTGATTTTGAAGATTTTTTTAAGGCAACAAATTTAATCAGCTCTAACAAAACACAACTGATTATTGAAACACCCAGCTTAGATTGGGCCATAGAAAATAATTCAACCATAGCTTTTCATATAGAACACATTCATGTTTTTTCAGAATTCTCTTTAGTAAAATTAGCAAAGCTGTACGGTTGGCATAAAAAAGCAAGCACTGCCACCAGTGCTGGTAATTTAATAACTGCATTTACAAAGTATTCAAATGTCGCAGAACAGCCTTCTTTACCGAATAACATGGCCGATATGCAAAAAAATAACGAAACGATATTTAAATATATTAATACGATAACCAAACAGAAAAAAACTATTTTATGGGGTGCAGGCACTTGTGGTATATCGTTAATATCAAGCGCCAAAATAAAACCAGTAAATATTGTAGACGGTAATGCAGACAAAGCTGGAAAATTTTATTGTGGTTTTGACAAAGCGGTTGAATTTGCACCGACAGTGATAAAAAAATTAGTAAAGAATAATCAGGATAGAGATATGTTAATCATTATTTCATCCTCATTTTATCAAGAAATAAAAGCTAATTTACACGAACTAGGCTGGCGAGGTGAAATATATATTCCTGAAATATTCTAAATAACCAGTATTTTATACAAAAATGGCTAAAAGCAGCACTTCTATTTTGTTGAGTGTAGGTACTTACATGATTCAACTAAAAATCAAACGTGCATTAGCTTCAATATAAATACTATTACTAAAGCCCTCTTTAAAAAAACCGATAGAATTTTCTTTTTCTGTCGGCCTATTTTTATCAAATAAATGATGGCGATTACCTAAGAAATATCGCGTAATTCCAAGTGCTTTCATATATTCAATAGCTTTAAACTGAATTACATGACCCAGAGGCAAATCAAATAAACTTCGCTCATAAACGCCAACACTGTATGAAGCTTGTAAAGGACTGAGATTAAATAGTGCTATGCCAACTAAATAATCATCTTTATCATGCAGCGTAATACAAAATGCTTCACCATCATTCACCATAGCTTGCTGAATTTTCCAAGTAGTTAATGGTCGGGTGTCTTTACCTGAAGTTTTAATATGAAATGCTCTGAATTGATTTAATAAATTATCAGACATGGTTGTATGAAGTTGAGCATTCCACAATTTCTCACCTTTATTAATTAACGAGCGGTAACTTTTTCTGAACATTTTTTTAATCTCGGTAATTTGACCGCTAATATCTGCAATTAAATATTGTTGATAATTAATTTCTTTGATAACAGGTGAAAAGATACGTTGCCATAAAATATCATCAATAGGACTATAAGATAATGCTATATTGTTCTGACTGTTCAAACTAAAAGATTTTAATAATTGAAAACACTGTTGATAGATCTTTTTAATTATTTTCTTACTCGTTCCTTCAACAAATAATGGCGGAATAATATTTTTACAACAACTTTGCAAAGTAACAATATTATCTCTTTGATATAAAGTTAAAGGCCAAATTGCTACAGGTACTTGATTTTCGTAAATCACAAAAGAGTGATTTTCTGCCGTTACAAGGTAAGCGGTATGGTAAGAAATTGTTGAAGTTAAATATTCTGTAGAAGCGTTTTCACTTAAGGAAAGCACTCGTTGCCAATCTGCCATATTATCGTCTAAATATGCCGCTTGTGAAAACACACTTCCAACTAAACTTTTAAATAACGTTGCATTATTCAACATAAGTATCCTTACCAGCCAGCTTGGCAATGACAAGGTAATAACCAAACTTTTTCACAACATTGTTCTTGATAATTATAATAGGTTCGCTGTTTTTCTATAACATTAAACGGTGCTCGCTTATATAACTCTTCTTCTTTATATTTTGATGTTGAAATAATTACGTTAGAAGGTAGCCTTTTTGCCGAATCAGTAATCGTTATTGATAGCTCTGGAAATATCATTTTAATACTAAGTAAGTTTGACTGTATTTTATTTGAAGTATTCTCAACTAATGTTTGAATACCTGTATCAATCACGGGAACTAGCGTTGGCTTTGCTTGTAGTGTAGCTTCTTTAAATGCTGAAATATCAATATGACTTATAAACGAGCCAATGTCTTGCGCCATAATCAACCGTTGCTTGATTAGCTGTTGATAATCATCATCCTGTTGACAAATAACAATAGAACCTACAGAGACAGGTAAAATTTTAGGTAAAGAAATAACACAAAAAGGCGCATCATTTGGAAACAACTCACTCTTGTCATTTGTTAAAATTAACGAATCTACCATATCTTCAATTAATACATTTTGGTAAACCTGCTGATTAATTTGCGTTTTATTACCCCACTGATGATAAATAACTTGCTGAGTAGATTGTTCCAAACTAACGGTTGTTGGCGTGCTTTGGTAGGATATGGCAGAAAGTACACAATGAGAAGAAAATGGTTGAACAAAAGTTAGCTGGGGTCTTGATAATTCCCGAACTGCAGATATAGCCATAATAGCAACTCTCGCTCGTGAAAAGTAAACGACTTTATAAGGCGCATATAAAGCTGAAAAATATTGTTCAATTTCTGTTAATACCGCATTGTTATCTGTAACCGTTGTATTATTAATTTCAGTTTTAGGCCACATCCAAACGTCATTCATTACCACTTCCTAACCAGTATATCTTCACGCGTATTAGAAAAAGGCAACTGTTTATTTTGTGGTACAAGATAGGTTTCATAACCCATTTGACGATAACGCATCAATAACATCATCACTAAAGAATCATCTAAACAGCCTGCTTCAAATTGATTCCAATTAACCTCGGGAAGTTCCTCTCCACCATTCCAATTTTGATGAAATGATTTTCCTTGCTCTGACGACAAAAAACGTTTCTTTTTCGTCGCATTGGGTAGATCTGCCAGTAATAAGGTACCGCCACTTTTTAAAAGTTTGACTAAAGAGTCGACAAACATAATAAAATCATTTTCCAGATACACACAATGAAACACACTGTAAACAATAATCGCATCGGCTTTACTTTGATATGTTTCCACAAAAGACTTATCGGGAAATTTAATATCAACTTTAGTTATATTATCAGCATCGGGCAATAACGATAGCATTTCTAAACTATCAACCAATACCAAGTTATTTTTGTAAGTATGACTATTATTAATGAGCTTTTTTACTGGGTCAGAACAACCGCAACCAATATCAATAATAAGAGTACCTTCTTGAGTCAACGCAGGTAGCTTGGAACAAACATCATCAAAAATATTGAGCTCATCATCACTTTGTTTTAAATAACGACCACATTTTTCTGTTGTTGTTAAACTCTCATCGGTCGCTTTTTCTTTATAATAATCAAAATATTTCATAATTTTTATCATTTCACTTTTGTTAAAAATGTAAGGGATGAATCACACCAAAAAGCTTATAAAAACACTTTAATAATGGCTTATGATGAAGAGTATAAAAATACAATTCATCATAATATGGTTATGTTAACTACTTTTAAATTACGCCTTTGAAGGTTTGTTATAAGAAGAAACCAACTCTTGATATAAAGCATTAATGTGTCTGCGAAGCTCTTTCAAACTAAAGGTTATAAAGTCTTTTTGCTCTGTGGGATCATCATAATAATAACAATTAGTCATAATGTACGCTTGAAAATACCTGAAGGTACCTTGCATCAACCAATAACTAACTTTATATTCATCACGCGCTTTAAGAGTCATTAATAATTTATTTTGTAAATGGAAAGCTTCTGATAAATCATTTCTGTTCTCAATTTTTCCATTAACAAATTTCATCAACTGTTCAAGTATCACCTTCACTTCTTTAAATGACGTTGATATAGCGCGATCTAATTTTTTAACTGTAAATTGTTTATTATCAAAAGAAGAGTTTAAAAGTGGTTCTAATGCCAACGCTTTATTTTCAAAGTCAGAAAACTCATTAAGCTCAGATAAAGGCTGAGGCGCGCATCCTTTAATTTTTGCTCCGTCAGAACAGTTATACACAGTTATGTCAGTATTACTTTGTAACAGCATCTCAATATTAGCACGAGACATATCTAAAATGTCGGTGGTATAAACAGATTCACAAAAATTACCTTCAACTTGCATATTTTCATTCGCAATCACAGACTCATTAAAGTTATCAAATGCTTCATCATAATAAATACTGTCTTTTGAATGATGATGTTCACTGCTTTTGTAGCCTAAATCAACGCCAACAAGATAAACATTTTTAAACCCAAGAGATGAAACAACCGCTAACGCGGTATTACTCACGGTTGGATTACTGTAATCAGGTGCTGCATACATATTTAACTTATCATATTGCTGAATAAGTTTACCACCAGCATCATTTAGCTTGGTTAAAAGTAAGGGATTTTTAAAGCGATTTAATAATTCAGTGTAAACGGTATTAAGCGCAATAATCTGAATATCTTTCAACTTTATATCTGAGTTTTCTTGCTGCTTTTCAATAACATCTATATAAGGTAATAATGCAGCAGTACGCTCCATTTCAATATGAATATCAGGCTTAATATTATTTTTTAGTAATGCTTTTAACCCTGTACCACAACTAACAATAATAATGTTATCTGCGTTTTTTTGTAAAAAATCAACAGACTCATCAAACGATGGTCCATTGGCAACAATAAAAACAGGCCTTGTGGCTATTTCATTATTATTTAAGTCTTGTTTTTTACAAATTTTATAACCTGCTTGAATATTAGTGAGCGTATGAGAAATGCTAATAATTTCATCTTCCATAAACCCCCAACCCGCTCCCCAACGATGGCCTATTTTACGAATAAGTTTTACCGTGTCAGCAGTTGTGTCACTTAAATAGTGGCGAAAAAAGAACATTCTACTTAAGTTAAAATGCCCTTGTTGATGAAGCATATTAGAAATAGCATTAACGATACCAGCAGGTGAACCTCCAACTCGAACGGTAAACGTGCCACCAAGAGAAATACACTTTTCAATAATAGGTCTTAGTTCAATACAATGTAGCATGGCATAAAAAACATCTTTAGAAGGCTCACAAAGGAAGAAATTAATGACATTTTTTTGACTAAATAGCGCTTCTATTTGAAACCCTAAACCTGAACCAATCATACAAATACAGTCTATTTTATCTTCATCTATTGGTCTTTTTAATGTTTCTTTTACGTCACTTTGCCGTTTATGTAATATTTTCTTTAAAACATGACCATGTTCAAACAATATATCCTTATCTTCTTGATGATCTAAAGTATAAGTCATCATAGCGGGGTCTTTTATAAATAAATCAACTTGTTGTTTTGCAAATTCCTTAGCATCATCGTAAACAAATGAGTCATTATTAAATAAATTAATCTGTCCATTTTCATCAATAGCGACACCTGCATTTTTTGGCTGATAACCCTTAAATTCTTTATATATTTCAGGTATATACACTTTTAACGCATCAAGATTAGCAACTAACGTTGCTTCCATTAGCATTTTTTGAATGGTAATTAATTGGTCTTCCATTAACATCTCCAATTTATAAGTTTCAAGCATTACTAGTTATTATTTTTAATGACTCAATAATTGGGAGAATAGATCGCCACAATAAAATAAAATCAAGTTATTGCTGAGAGTTAGAATTTATATGACAGTTTTACATAGTTCTAAATAATATACCAAGCAATAACAACGCCAAGTATAATACAGTTTTATTCTATTTACTCGCTACACAGGGCTACACTACTGAACTTAATAAGGGTTTTATTCATGAGGAAGAACATATTAATAAAAATAGAGGGACTATTTCTATGGAATTAAGAATAAACAGGGGCGAGTGCAATTCTTCTTAAATAAAGCTGTACTCGCCCCTGCAACATATTTTTTTAATCGCTTATTAAATTAACTATCTTTTTTCACTACACCGGGCATATTCTCTAACTGAGATAACAAATATGAACTGGTTGAGTTCATTTGAGAGACCATAAGATCCATCGCATTGTATTGTGAAAGTAACCTAGCTTCTAGCGATGCCATTTTTAATTGAAAACTTTCAAGATCGCTCGTTAAGTTGTCTATTTGGTTATTTTTACCTGTAATTCGTTGATCAATTGCACCACCAGAATCAGTATAAAAACCGACAAAAGTATCCATGTCATTAACAAAACCATTATCACCATCGGCACCTAGGAAAAAAGTTTGCACTCTATCGGGTGATTCTTCCAATAAATCATTTAAGGTTTCTTTTTCAAAAGACAACTTTCCGTCACGTTCGGTACGAATACCTAACTGAGATAGCGTTAACGTTGTATCATTACCTGAGTCAAATGCTTTGTTAAATTGGCTACGTATTTTAGTCATAACACCACGAAGCATAGAGTCACCAGCTAAAACCCCTGCATTTTCAAATTCTCCATTCTCATTTAACCCCGACTTGCCGAGCTGTGCACTTAAATCAACCAACGCATTAAAACTTTCAATAAAAGTATTAATGCCTGCGGCTATATTACTGTTATCTTCTTTAATCGCTATATTACTAATGTCATCGTCAACATCATGTACTTTGTTTGCTGTAATAGTGATACCGTCGATAACAGAGTCAAACGTATTAGAACTACTGGTAACAGAGATTGTGCCATCAATTGTAATTTTAGCATCGGTAGCTTTGTCAATTTCTGACATGTTTTCAATATTAGTGGTGGCGGTTTGATTAACAGAGTTAAACTGTGAGATACCCGTCATATCATTATCATTACCATCATCATCTAGTGCGGTTACCGTAATGGCATGAGCATCACCTGACTGCCTACTACTGAATACCAAGTGGTCGCCTGAAGCATCATTGACGATGCTAGCTTTAATAGAAGTGTTTTCACTGTTCTCATTAATCGCTGACATAATATCTTTTAACGTATCATACGTACCAATTGCTACATCAAAGCTATTCCCATCAGAACTAAATGATAATGTGCCTGAGCCAACGGTGTCGGTTGAAGTAAAACCATTAACAGAGGTTAACTTATTATTAGCTGCAGCGGTCAAACGAGACAAGCCCGAATTATCATCGTTAGTTACACTCGGGGTGTCCATATTGGCAGAGGCAAACTGAGAAATTCCTGCTGCATCGGCATTATTACCATCGTCATCAGCCGCAGTAACCGTAACAGCATTGGCACTGCCTGGCTCAATAGAGTTAAAAACTAAATGCTGCCCTGTAGCATCAGTAACTACTCTGGCAACAACAGAGGTATTATCTTCACTTTCATTAATAGCCGTTACTATATCTGACAAAGTATCTGTAGCACCTATAGCAATGTCAAAGTTATTGCCATCAGACCCAAAAGATAACGTACCTGAGCCAAACGTGTCTGATGAAGCAAAACCTGCGGTTGACTTTAATTGATTACTCTCTTCTGAAGCGGTAATAGTAATAGCGTTATCTAGGCCTGTATTTTTACTATTTAAAACTAAGTGTTGACCTGAGCTATCGGTAATAATAGTGGCACTAACGGAAGAGTTTTCTGCGCTGTCGTTTATCGCATCACGAATATCACTTAACGTTGCAGTATCAGACACTAATACATCAAACGAATTATCACCAGAGGTTATAGAAAGCGTACCTTCTCCTACCGCTTCATCGCCATCAATAGCAGAAGACATTAATTTATGCTGGGTCGCTAGCGCTTCAACTTGAACCGAATATTGACCAACTTCAGCATCTTTATCTGAACTAAGGCTAACAAAATCATCCCTACCACTTGCAGTACGATTTTGATATTTATCAATATCACCAAGACTTTCAAATGAAGTAGTAACTGCTTCTAATGCTGATTTTAATGCACCAACAGCTGAAATATCTGTAGTATACGCGCCTTGTAAACTAGCTATTCGAGATTCATAAGGTACTTTTTCAGAATTAACAATGGCATCAACTATTGTAGACACTTCGAGGCCAGAGCCTATCCCTGTAAATGAAATACCTGCCATGTTAACCTCTCTTTTAATTTATAACATTAATAAAGTACTGGATTTAATAGTTAAACTTCACTAAAAACTAGACTTTCGCATCAATAAAACCACCAACCATGTCTGATAATTTAGACACTAAAGTTAGTACTTCTTCTGAGGGATATTGTTTAAGTAAATCACCCGAGTCTTTGTCTATTACTTTAATAACGTCTCGACCTGAATCTTCATCAACTGAAAACTCTATGTTTCGATTTAAATCCCCAACAAAATCCTGCAATTGTTGCGCCACTTTATCTAACTGTTCAGCTGTTAATGGTTGATCAGCTGCACCTTCTGCTGAACTTTGAATAACTTTAACTTGCTGATCTTCTGTAATGACTTCTTCAGCTTGGTTATCAGCCGCATTACTGTGTGTAATGGTATCACTAGTACGCTTATATTCAGACGCTAAGCCTGATGACCCTAGCTCATTAACATTTTGGATAACATTCATTGCATGCTCCTTGTTTTACATTACACCACGGCTTTTATAATAGATATATACACCAATAATCAGTATAAATTATCGTGGCTACTTTATCAAAACACAAAAAGGAAGGAGTTTTGGCTCCTTCCTTTTTCATACTTAGGTTGAACCTGAACCTATACTGTATTAACCAATAAGGCTTAATGCAGCTTGTGGTAATTGGTTAGACTGCGCCAAAATTGACGTACCTGCTTGTTGCAATATTTGGTTTTTAGTCATTTGTGCCGTTTCTGTAGCAAAATCAGTATCTTCAATTCGACTACGCGATGCTGACACATTCTCTTGAACGTTAGCTAAGTTACTAATAGTATGAGAAAAACGGTTTTGTACCGCACCTAAATCAGCTCGGCTTGAATCGATTTGAGCCAATGCCGCATCAATCGCTAAAATTGCACTTTGAGCGCCTGATGAATCTACACCTGAAATATCAATTGACTCAATACTTGTTAATGCACTTGAACCACCCGTAGAAGCAATAGCGGCTGACCCTGTACCTAGAATTTCACTCACTGTAGCACCTGTCACACCAATTTTATCTGCCGATGACAAGTTAAGCTCTGCAGAAACACTTAGTGAACCTGTTGTAGAGGCAACTGCTTGACCACCAATAGTAAAAGCACTTGTATCGTTAGCACCTGTTGCTTCAATACCATCAACATCAGTTGCTTTAAAAGTAATGGTGTCTGTATCTTCATCATATACGGCATCGTAACCATCAGCTTGCATTTCTTCAGCTAAACGAGCAGAGTCACCACCAAAAGTACCTAAGTCATAGGTGTCAACCGCTGCGCCACCTTTAGATATTTCAATAGTAGATGAACTAGCCGCTTTAATTCCCGAAATAGTTGTCTCTAAGCTTGCTACCGCAGTAACACCTGCAGCAACAGCATTAATACTGTCCGCGATTGTTGCAGCGCCATCTTTATTATTAACAGTAACATCCTTACCATTAATATTTAAAACATCTGCCGTTGTATCCATATTAGCTGCCAGTGCGACGGTTTGCATATCACCAATACCTGTAGATGATAAAGCACCTTCACCTTTGATTTCATTAACGCCAATAGCATCAGCCGCCATATCACCTAAAGTCACATTAATGGTTTCATTAGCATTAGCACCAATTTGGAATTGTTTAGTACCAAAGCTGCCATCAAGTAATGCTGTAGCACCAAACTTTGTAGTTTCAGAAATACGGGTTAGCTCTTGTTGCAAAGCACCTACTTCTTTTTGAAGAGCTGCACGGTCGTCTGCACCATTTGAACCGTTAGCTGATTGTAATGCTAAATCACGCATACGTTGTAAGATAGCTGACGATTCTTGCATAGCACCCTCAGCAGTTTGTGCCATTGAAATACCGTCATTAGCATTTCGTTGTGCTACGCCTAAACCATTGATTTGTGAAGACAAACGGTTAGCAATTTGCATACCCGCAGCATCATCTTTTGCACTGTTAATACGCATACCAGAAGATAAGCGTTGCATTGACGTTTGTAACCCTTCGCTTGATTTGCCTAAGTTGCGTTGCGCATTAATTGATGAGGTATTAGTTATTACTGATAAAGCCATGGTAAACTCCTGATTACGTAATGTAATTATTTAGTTAGCTGTTTTAACCAGAAGCCGTTAATTAATCGATAATATTTCCAACAAATTAATCAAAGCAGCCCTGCACTAAACACCTTAACGGCAGCTTAAAAATTAACTTTAATCTTTTTTATAAAAAAGATTAAAAAAAACACCTTTCTCGAACAACAAGCAACAGAACTCATTGTTTAATAAGTATTTATCATAAAAATAAAATTACAGGTTACTCTTAATAAATTTATTTTTATTTCTAAATACAAATAAAAGATGCCGATCATACAAGCTCAAGACAATATCACTAGGCACAA
This sequence comes from Colwellia sp. E150_009, assembly GCF_053543955.1. Lineage (NCBI taxonomy): Bacteria > Pseudomonadati > Pseudomonadota > Gammaproteobacteria > Alteromonadales > Colwelliaceae > Colwellia > Colwellia sp. E150_009. The sequence continues at coordinate 11,653 of NZ_JBHFOM010000003.1, read as the reverse complement.
AAAAGGGCTAAACCATAACAGATTAGCCCAATAAAACATGACAATGGTTAAATTTATCTAAATTATCCGCCCAATAAGCTGATAGCGGCTTGTGGTATCTGGTTCGCTTGCGACAATATGCTGGTTCCTGCTTGCTGTAGAATTTGATTTTTTGTCATTTCAGCAGTTTCTTTTGCAAAATCAGTGTCTTGAATTCGGCTTCTAGAGGCCGATACATTTTCTTGTACGTTGGCTAAATTACTTATGGTATGCGTAAATCGATTTTGCACTGCACCTAAATCGGCACGATTCTCGTCTATTTGTGATAACGCCGCATCTATAACTTCAATAGCAGCTTGCGAGTTAGCCGCTGTAACACCTGATATATCAATATCTTCAACAGAGTTTAAAGCACTTGTGCCACCAGCAGAAGCAATATTATTGCCGTTAAAACCTTGTCCTAATATTTCATTAACAGTGTTACCTGAAATACCAACTTTTTCTGCTGAAGATAAATGTAACTCTGCTGAATGAGACAAAGCACCTGCGCCCGAAGTGAGTAACCCTCCAGCTGGCCCCATTTGTATAGTACCCGCAGCAGAAGCTGTTACTTCAAAACCATCAATATCCGTTGCAGTAACATCTATACCACCCGCACCTGAGTTTAAATCTTGATCAAAAACGGCATTATACCCTGCTGCTTGTAGATCTTCAGTTAAGCGCTCCATATCGCCACCGTAAGAAGCAAGGTCGAAAGTATCTTCAATACTGCCTTCTTTATAAATATTAAAAATTCCTGCATCAGAAGCTGATAAACCCTGTATACGTGTAGTTAGTACGGCCTCAGCAGTGACACCTGTAGACTCATCATTGATATTGGCCGCTATTTGAGAAGCACCACTACCACTTGAAAAAGTAACATCGGTACCGTTTATATTCCAGGTATCTCCCGTTGTTCCCATATTAGCAGCTAACAGCGACGCTTCAATATCGCCAACACTATTGGCTGCAGCTGCAGTACCCGCGCCCTTAATTTGATGAGCACCAATGGCATCTGCTGCCATATTACCTAAAGTAACATTAATGGTTTCGTTTGCATTAGCCCCTACTTGAAATTGCTTAGTACCAAAGCTACCATCAAGCAAACTAGTCGCGCCAAATTTTGTGGTCTCCGCAATACGGGTCAACTCTTGCTGTAAAGCCCCAATTTCTTTTTGTAGTGACTCCCTATCATCAGCAGAATTTGATCCATTCGCTGATTGCAATGCTAAGTCACGCATACGTTGCAATATATTTGACGATTCTTGCATCGCACCTTCAGCGGTTTGCGCCATTGAAATACCATCATTAGCATTTCGTTGCGCCACACCTAAACCATTTACTTGTGAGGTTAAACGGTTGGCTATTTGCATACCAGCAGCATCGTCTTTCGCGCTGTTAATACGCATACCTGACGATAAACGTTGCATAGATGTTGCTAAACCATCACCAGATTTTGTTAAATTTCGTTGAGCGTTAAGCGATGAAATGTTAGTTACTACTGATAAAGCCATAATAATCTCCTAATAGTTATCTTTAGAAGCTTATTAACATAAAGAAGCCCCTCTTGAGTATTTTATAATCAAGAAACAAGCCAAAACTAAAATAATTATAAAAAACAATAAGTTAAACCAAAGACGCTATGTAAATTCATGGTAAACAAGTCAGCATTAAAGCTAGTTTTTATGTGATTTACTTTTTTAGTCAAAGGATTGGCGCAATAGAAAAACATAAAAAAAGGAAACCTTTTCGGGTTTCCTTTTTTATTATCGCTGAACAGAATTAGTTGTTCATGATGATGACGAAATAAACTAACCTAATAAGCTCACGGCTGCTTGAGGTATTTGGTTTGCCTGTGACAATATTGTAGTACCTGCTTGCTGTAGTATTTGGTTTTTGGTCATAGTTGCTGTTTCGGCCGCAAAGTCAGTATCTTGAATTCGACTACGTGATGCTGACACATTCTCTTGAACGTTAGCTAAATTGCTAATTGTATGAGAAAAACGATTTTGAACAGCACCCAAAGACGCTCGAGACGAGTCTATTTGAGCAAGTGCCGCATCAATTGCTTTAATAGCATCTTGCGCACCCGATGAGTCTACACCTGAAATATCAAGTGATTCAATACTGGTTAATGCGCTAGCCCCACCTGTAGAAGCAATAGCAGCAGTTCCCGTGCCAAAAATTTGATTAGCCGTAGTACCACTAACCCCTATTTTGTTTGCTGATGATAAATTAAGCTCAGACGAAACACTTAATGAACCCGTTGTACTAGCTACAGCCTGACCACCAATAGTAAAGCCACTTGTATCGTTAGCACCTGTTGCTTCCATTCCATCAACATCTGTGGCCTTAAAGGTAATAGTATCAGTACTTTCATCATAAACAGCATCATAACCATCAGCTTGCATTTCTTCTGCTAAACGCTCTGAGTCACCACCAAAGGTTGATAAATTGTAAGAATCAACAACAGAACCACCTTTTGAAATATTCAGAGTTGAAATACTATCAGCGCCAATACCTGAAATTGTTGTAGATAATTTTGCCTCTGCAACAACCCCTAACGCTTCAGCATTAATACTGTCAGCAATAGTTGCAGCACCATGTCCTGCACCAACGGTAACATCGCCACCGTTAATATTAATAACATCACTATCTATCGCCATATTAGTTGCTAGTGCAACCGTTTGAACATCACCTAAGTTATTTGATGCGTTCCCCGCACCTTTTATTTCATGAACACCAATAGCATCTGCTGCCATATTACCCAAGCTAACATTAATGGTTTCATTCGCATTAGCACCCACCTGAAATTGCTTAGTACCAAAAGTACCGTCAAGTAAACTGGTAGCACCAAACTTAGTGGTTTCAGAAATACGGGTTAGCTCTTGCTGTAAAGCACCCATTTCTTTTTGTAGTGCTGCTCTATCATCAGCGCCATTTGAACCGTTAGCTGATTGCAATGATAAATCACGCATACGTTGTAAAATAGCAGAAGATTCTTGCATTGCACCTTCAGCGGTTTGTGCCATTGAAATACCATCATTAGCATTTCGTTGTGCTACCCCTAAACCATTCACTTGTGAGGTTAACCGGTTGGCAATTTGCATACCTGCCGCATCATCTTTAGCGCTGTTAATACGCATACCGGAAGATAAACGTTGCATTGACGTAGCTAAGCCGTCACCAGATTTCGTTAAATTACGCTGTGCATTTATTGACGCAGTATTGGTTACTACTGATAAAGCCATAATAAACTCCTAATGTTTTAATATTATTTATTAGAAGCTTGTGCTGCAAGCCTCTTTACTTGTACTGATAACAAATAACAGCGGTTATTAATGTGCCGACAATTATTTGTTATCCTGTATTACTTGTTATTGAAAAGCATAAACAATGCCATTTTTATGAATGACACCATTTTTTTAAATATAATTGAATAAAGTTAAACCCTGTACCTTGGTAAAGGTTTGTTGCGAAGCTTGTAGCGCTATTTGAGACTGTTCAAATTCTGATATTGCTTTGGCGTAATCTAAATCTTCTATTTGTCCACGGTTTGTCGTTGTCGCCAATTCAGTATCTAAATGTCTATTCTTTTGTGTTTCAAGAACTTGCAAACGAACACCTGCATCTACTCGTCTAGAGGTGACATGATTTAAAGAGGATTTAAGCTGAGTAAGTATGGTGCTGTAATCTACTTGATGTTGCTCTTGATCAACTGACACAACGCCGCGTTCCATCCATTCAATGGCACTACTCACTGTTTCAAAAATACTAATTTCTTCTTTTTCACTGATAACAAAGCTGTCACCCGGCAGCGGATTGCCGCTTAAGGTTACATCAACACCGTCAAAGGTAATTGTTTGCCCCACTGTATAAGGAGCAGCAGGAAAAACAATACCACCACCACTATCGGTTACGGTTAAGTCATTAGTCACTGCGTCAAATGAGAAGGTATATTCATGCGGTGTAACCGCTGTATTGTATACATTACGATCAGCAACTTTGGCACTTTCAACCGCGACCCCAGAAGTATTAGTTGTATAATCAGCGACAAAATCACCAATTGCATTGTCAACCTTTAAAAAAGCCGCATCACCTGTTTGGTTGGTAGGTATGGTAATGTTTTTAGAAATTTGCAATTGGTTAATGCCTGTATCGCCACTGTAAACAACTGAACCGTCAGTTTTTTGGCTAAATGGCTGCAAATTAGTTTGAAAACCAGCAAAAATATAATCACCATTTTCATTTTGCGTGTTAGAAATATCAAGTAATTGGTCAAAACTGTCTCTCACTTGATTTGCTAGCGTTTGCAAATCTTCCGTAGACATACGACCATTATTGGCTTGCAATAAATCTTCTGTAATACGGTTTAAAACCAGTTCCGCATCAGCAAACACAACTTCTTGTAAATTGTTATCACTTTCAGCCATAGTAATATTGCGTTTATATTTCTCAATATTGGCTAAATCATCTTTCAAACCTGATAAAGTGCCATAAGAAACCGCATCATCTTTAGCCGTATGTATGCGCAAACCACTTGATATATGCGCCATTTGGTCATTAACATCTGACGATTTATTACTCATCATTTGAGCACTTTGAAAGTAAAATTGAGCTGTTGATACGCGCATGAAAAAACTCCTTACCTTACGGCAGCTAAAATAGTGTCAAAAATAGTATTTGCCGTAGAAATTATTTGTGATGCCGCTTGATAAGCTTGTTGAAATTTCAAAAGATTGGCAGCTTCTTCATCAAGGTTAACGCCAGATGTTGCTTGGTTTCGGTTATAAGCTTGTGTATATAAGGCCTGAGCTGTGTCTGCCACTAATGATGCATTACTCGCTTTAGCACCAACAACGGCAGTTGAAGTGGCTAAACTTTGGCTAAATGTTTTTTCACCTCCGTCAGTAACCCCTTTTTCTTGTGTTTTGGCCATCACCACCGCATGGTTACCGTTACCAACACCAAAGGCATCATTTAGCGTAAATGTTTCACGCGCATTAGCACCTTCACCAGCCAGATCTCCTGCAATTTCAATTTGAAAATCGGGTGAGCCAGCAGGAATGTCAATAGTGGCACTAGCCCCAGCAGCATAAGTACCTGACGCAATAGTCGGCGCAGGTGGTGGTGTAGTGCTGTTATATACCCGATAACTAAAAGTACCTGGAACACTTTCATATACATCAACCGTTATGTCATAAGTTCTGGCCGCTTCAGGATCAATCACATTAGTAACATTTATTGTGCCATCGCTAACATTACTTGTACTTGGTGTGACAGCAATAGCCGTGCTAGCAGCAATGGCGTTACCATCAGTTAATGTTGTTTTCATTAATGCAGCACTGTTCTTTGTAGGCTCTACTATAAACCTGTCTCCATTAGCAGGAACCCCTGTTTCAACAAATGAGAAACCATAATCTGGATTAGTAGGTGTATGTGTACCTGCAGGAGAGCCGCCACCTGGAGGACCTAAGTTTTCGTTACTGCCTGTCGTTAAATTGTATAGTGTAAAATCAGTACCATCGAAACGTACTTCAAATTCATCTGTAGGCACTAATGACACATCATTAATAGTAACTTGAGCACTCGTTGTGCCAGTATTATCAGAAAGAGATGACACCCTACCTTGTTGTAACTGATTAGTATTTATATCAGTAAAAATATTAGCACCTTGTAAACCGTTGAGATCTAAACCACTCGCTTGCGTGTCATTCAATGTTGACGAAATTGCCATTGCTAAGCGATCAATCTCTGTACGTATTTGTTTTAAATCATCATCTCTAAATTGAAAATTGGCACCTAAAGATCCGCCTAAGTCTTCCCCTTTAATTGCAACACTGCTGCTACCACTAACTAAACTTAACTGTGTCTTTTTTGCATCGGGGTCACCGGCATTAACTTGCAGGGTAAGGGGGGTAATTCCTGCCACTAACGTGGTGCCTTGACCTATCATGACCGTTTGAACACCGTGTTGATCTTCCACCGTAGTCACTCGCGTATAACCACTTAGCTCAGTAATTAGTTGATCTCGTTTATCAAGTAAATCATTAGGTTGACCTGATACGGTTAAGCCTTGAGAATGTGAAATTGTTTCATTCAACTTTGCTAATTCAATCGAAATTTCAGAAATTCTCGTGGCTACTTGGGTAATTTCACCGTTTACGGCGTCAGTCATTTGGCCAAAAGAATTGGTTAACTCATTAAAGTCACTACTTAAAATATTTGCTTGATTAAGCACTATGCTACGTAAGCCTGAATCATTGGGGTTGTCTGCAATACTATTGACGGCTTGATAAAAATTCTCTAAAGAATTCACAACCGCACCACCTGCAGTGCTCATGATTTGATCAAGCTGTGATAAGCGGGTATCTAATAAATCCGCATTGCCTAAATTACTTTGACTGAGTGTTTGCTCTTTATATGAAAATTCATCATATATTCGTGTAATGTCTTGAATGTAAGTACCAGAGCCAATGAAATTATTACCACTGGTTAACCCCATTGATGCATTTTGTTCTGCACGTTGTCGGTTGTAACCTTCAGTATTAACATTGGCAATGTTATTACCAGTAGTAGCCAACTGTTGTTGCGCTGCTAACAAGCCACTCACGCCGCTTTGGTATAAACTTACTGACATAATGATTGCCTCAACATTTATCGCAGCATGCTACGATTTGTTTTATTTAATGATTAAATTTGAGACTGTACGAAGTGTTGCCATTATTTTGTCGGCATATTGTGGATCGGTCGCATAGCCTGCTTTTTGTAAACCTTGCAAAAATCGCTCCACATTATCAGAATTTTGAAGTGCGTCTTGATACCTGTCGTTATCAGTAAGAAAGTTAACGTAGTCATTAAAACTTTCGTCTAATGATTGATAAGCACGAAATGGTGCTGATTTTTTTACCATTGCTCCTTGTTCAAATTCTAGGGTATCCTTTTGAATATGCTCGCCTTCCCAGCGATTATCAGCTTTTATATTGAACAAATTATGCGAACTAGTACCTTGTTTATCTTTAATTATTTTTGCTCCCCACCCTGTTTCTAGTGCGGCTTGTGCGATAACAACTTGAAAGGGAACCCCTATTTTTTCTTGAACAACTTTTGCAGGCTCAGTAAGCGCACTAACAAAGTCTTTTGGTTCAGCAAATGACGGCGCTGAAAAATTGACACCCTGTTTATTAGCATCTGTTTCTAATGTTGCTTTCCTTGGCGGTACAAAAGGAATTTGCGTAAACGTTTCATCTCGTTGACTTGACGCTGATGCAGTAGTAGTTTTTGAAAAAACGGCAAATGGATTAGATGGAGTAATCTGACTGTTATCTGGCGATAATGTTTCTTGATTCGAGCTAACGCCTGAAGGTTTATTATTTATTTTGCCAATGTTTCCATCACTTCGTAGCACTGAACTTGGGGTAAAGTTGTCACTGTCACCACCAAGTTGCCTGACAATAAGATCAGTTAAACCTAATGAGCCATTAGAAGATAATTCAATCGCCATTTGTTGATCATGCATATCACGATAAAATTTGGTTGATTCTGAATTAAATGGACTATCTGACTCTAATACATCTTCGGCTTTACGCATGCTTTTTAATAGCATTTGCATAAAAATAGCTTCAAACTGCTGCGCAGCTTCTTGTAATGCTGCTTTTTTACTTTCACCATCCGATTCTTTAGATTGTTGGCGAATAGAATTCAACCCCGTTAATTCTAATGAATTACGTGCTTGTTCAAAATTTGAGGTGTTAAGTAAATTATCAGCCATCAGTTTATACCGTTAAATTTTTACTCTAAATAACAATCAATTCGCCACGAATTGCACCCGCCTGATCGAGTGCTTCTAAAATAGCCATTACATCACCTGGGCCAGCACCTACTTCGTTAATGGCTCTGACAAGTGTGTCTAAAGATACGCCTGGTTCAAACACAAACATACGCGCATCTTCTTGTGTCATATTAACGCTAGATTCATTGGTCACCACGGTTTCACCTTCGGCAAAAGCACCTGGCTGAGACACTTTTTGAGTTTCATTTATGGTTACCGTAATACCACCGTGTGTAATTGCAGCAGCAAGTAGTTGTACTTCTGAACCAATAACAATGGTACCAGTACGCGAGTTAACAATGATTTTTGCAGAAGGTAATGCGGGTTCAAACTCTAAGTTTTCTAATACTGATAAAAAGCCAACACGGTCATTAATATCTCTTGGTGCCGTTACTTTTACTGACGTTGCGTCAATTGCTTTAGCCGAACCAGCAATAAGGCTGTTAATCGTGTCTGCTAAACGTTTTGCTGTGGTAAAATCAGAATTGTGTAAGTTAAATGTGATAGAGTCGCCCAGTGAAAAAGGAGACTTAATTTCACGTTCAACAGTAGCGCCATTGGCAATGCGTCCTACCGTAGGCGTATTTACAAGTATTTTAGAGCCATCAAGCCCCCCCGCGCCTAAACCACTAACCACTAAACTACCCTGTGCAACAGCATAAACATTGCCATCAAGGCCTATCAACATAGTTTGTAACAAGGTACCACCACGTAAGCTTTGTGCACTACCCATGCTAGATACAGTAACATCAATTGTTTGCCCAGGTTTTGCAAAAGCATTTAACTCTGCATGCACAGCAACAGCAGCTACATTTTTAATTTTAGGTTTTAAATTCTCAGGCATGGTAATACCAAAGTTACTTAACATGGTTTTAAAGCTTTGCTCGGTAAACGGACTTTGCTCACCTGTTCCAGGTAAACCAACAACAAGACCATAACCAATCAACTGGTTTGAACGCACCCCTGCCACATCAGTTAAGTCTTTGATACGCTGAGCCTGACTGTTAAAGGTCAGTAAAATAAAGATAATTGCTAAGACTGCTTTCATAATATTACTCTGTATAGGCGAAATTTGTATTTGTGTGTTTGAAAATAATACGTATTAGCTATAAAAACCAAAACCTATAATGGCCACCACGAACTACTGAAAAATTTAGTTAGCCAACCTTGCTCGTTCGCATCAGCAAAGCTTCCCGTTCCCGAATATTGAATACGCGCGTTAGCAACTTTTGTTGATAAAATGGTGTTATTTGAATTAATATCTTTTGGACGAATAATGCCTGTTAAACGAATATATTCATCACCATTATTTAATGTGATCCATTTTTCACCTCGGATCATTAAATTACCGTTAGGGAGTACTTTCAATACATGCACAGATATGTCACCACTTAAGCTGTTACCTTGATCGGACTTTGAATCTCCTTTGAAGCTATTATTTTGATTAACACCAAACTGTAACGACTTACCACTTATGGATGCAGGAACTCCACCCAAACCAATAATAGGGTCTAAAACCGCATTATTTTCTTTTTTCAACTCAGTTTTTGCATTTTTATTTGCTTGAGTGCTTTCACTCAATATAACGGAAATAATATCGCCAGTTCGGTGTGCTTTTGAGTCTGAATAAATATTATTGACATAGTTCTCTTTAAATAAAGAGCCTGTTGGAATAATCGACGCTTCTTCAACTTCAGGTAAAATCGGAGCAAAGTCAGGATCGTTAGGCAATGCCTTACTTAATTCAACCGTATTACTACACGCACTAAGTTGAGCAACAAATAAAACTACAACTAAATTTAAACTAATTTTATTCCACGTATTTTTCATAATTGCCTCCAACCTTTATGCTTTTATTTAATCTGTTATTCAGGCAATTCACTGCCTTTTACCTGAATCAAGTACAATCTAACTAACTGATTAAGTGCTTAGTTTTAAAACACAAACGGCCAATTTTGTACTATTTATATAAGCATTAATTATAATTGTTGATTGATATAACTTAACATTTCATCAACAGCTGAAATCACTTTTGAATTCATCTCATATACCCGTTGAGACTCAATTAAGTTAACCAATTCTTCTGTGGTATTAACATTCGACGTTTCTAAAGCCCCTTGCACTATCATGCCATAGCCTTCTAAACCTGGAACGCCTTCTTGAGGCGCACCACTTACACCAGTTTCAGTGAATAAATTTTGTCCAATGGGTTCAAGTCCTGTTGGGTTAACAAAGTTAACGGTATTAATTTGTCCAATAACAGCAGGTTCTGCTTGCCCTTGAACCGTTACAGAAACTTCACCGTCTTGTGACACAACAATACTTATAGCATCTTCAGGTATAGTGACTTGGGGTTGTAATAAATAACCCGCACCTGGTGTAACAATGTTTCCTTCATCATCTGTAGTGAATTGACCATTGCGACTGTACGCTGACGTTCCGTCTGGCATTAGAATTTCAAAAAAACCCTCACCTTGAATCATCAAATCAAGAGAGTTATCTGTTGTTAACATATCCCCTTGCGTATGAATTTTTTGCGTGGCAACAACTTTTGTACCTGCACCTAGCATCAAACCTGACGGTGCTTCACTATCATCTGCGGTACGTCCACCTGGCTGGTTAATGTTTTGGTACAGTAAATCTTCAAAAACAGCTCTACTTTTCTTAAAGCCAACCGTACTAGCATTCGCGAGATTATTTGAAATAACTGCAATGTCTTTGGTTTGTGCATCTAAGCCTGTTTTACTGATCCATAATGCTGGGTTCATACATCACCTCTAAATTTTAGATTGCTTTCGTCACTATAAGTAAACATTAGAATGCCCTTAATAATGAAGAGCTACTTGCATCAATTTCTTCTGCGGTTTTCATCAGTTTCAAATGCATTTCAAATTGTCTTTGCAACGCAATCATGTCTGTCATTTCAGACAAAGGGTTAACATTGCTTGATTCAAGCGCGCCACCTTGTATTTTCACGCTCACATCACTAAGCTCTACTTGACCATCTTTGCGTCTAAATAAGCCATCTTCACCCTTTTCAATTAGGCGAACATCAGGGTTAACTAATTTAATACGGCCAACTTCTTCTAGGGCATTATTTGGTGCTCCTTCAGGTTGAACCATAATTGTGCCGTCAGGAGAAATTTGAATATTACTTACAGGTAAAGGCAAAATAATCGGTCCATTGTCACCTAGTACCAGTTCGCCATTGGATGTTTCTAATGTGCCATCTTCTGTTAAACGCAAATGCCCTTGTCTGCTGTATGCTTCACCTTGACCAAAACCTAAAGTATCGGCATTAAATAATTCAGGTGTTTGCACAGCAAACCAACCATCACCTTTCACAGCGATGTCAAGAGAACGCCCAGTTGTTAATAAAGAACCCGAGTCAAAATTTTGGCTTGCACGTTCGGTCATGGCAAAAACACGTGTAGGTTGACCTTCACCAAATGCTTGCATAGTACGCGCCTGTGCTAAATCAGCCTTAAAACCAGTTGTTTTGGCATTGGCGAGGTTATTAGCGTTAATCGCTAGCGCCTGCATATTTTGTTTGGCACCGCTCATGGCGACATAAAGCATCTTATCCATAATGGTTTCCATAAAATAAAAATCGTTACTTTATTGAATGCAAGTAAAATGCCAAAAGTTGACTAGACGTATATGATGCGTTGTTTGGTATTCTGGTAAAAAAGAGAGGAAATAATACCAAGTTGATTAAGTTCTTTCCCACTCAGCGAGAATTAAAAGGCTTAGAGGCAAGGCATTGATTGAAGAGAATGGTCATTCCCTTGTCAAAATCAATAA